>CAZBOR010000092.1:0-7597 GCA_964493585.1 uncultured Oscillospiraceae bacterium | reverse complement strand
CCGACGAGCGCAAGCAGGCGGAGAAGGATTCCAAGCTCAAGAGCCTGACCGGTACTGTCACCCTGGAGAACCTCTTTGCCCAGATGCAGGAGGGCAATATGAAGGAACTGAACATCATCGTCAAGGCCGATGTGCAGGGCTCCGCCGAGGCGGTCAAGGCCAGCCTCCAGAAGCTCACCAATGACGAGGTCCGGGTCAAGGTCATCCACTCCGGCGTGGGCGCCATCAATGAATCCGACGTGCTTCTGGCCTCCACCGCCAACGCCATTATCGTGGGCTTCAACGTGCGGCCGGACAATGCGGCCTCCGCCAGCGCCGCCCGCAGCGGCGTGGAGATCCGCACCTATCGCATCATCTACGAGTGCATCGAGGAGATTGAGAAGGCCATGAAGGGTATGCTGGACCCGAAGTTCCGGGAGGCGGTCATCGGACACGCCACCGTGCGGCTGCTCTACAAGGTGTCCTCCGTGGGTACCGTGGCGGGCTGCTATGTCAGCGATGGCCGCATCGAACGGAATGGCAGCGTCCGGGTGGTCCGGGACGGCATCGTGGTCTACGATGGCGCCCTTGGCTCCCTGCAGCGGTTTAAGGACTCCGTCAAGGAGGTCGCGGCGGGCTATGAGTGCGGCATGACCGTGGAAAAATTCAACGACATTAAGGAAGGCGACATCTTTGAGTGCTATATCATGGAGCAGATCAAGGAGTAAGCCGTCAAAGGAGCGATCATATGAGTTCCAGCCGAATCGGCCGCATCAATGAGGAGATCATGCGGGAGCTGAGCACCGCCATCCGGTCCCTGAAGGACCCGCGTGTGCAGGGCATGATAAGCATCACTGCCGTGGACACCACATCGGATCTGCGTACCGCCAAGGTGTATGTGTCTGTCTATGACAAGACCCGGAGCCAGCAGGTGCTCAAGGGCCTCAAATCCGCCGGGGGCTATCTCCGGCGGGAGCTTGGGGCGGCGCTCCAGCTTCGGTATACGCCGGAGCTGGTGTTCCTGGAGGACCACTCCATGGAGCACGGCGCGAGGATATTTGACATTCTTTCCACACTGGACATCCCGGAGGACGACCATGACGAACAGGGAAACGGCTGACTTTCTCCGTCAGCATGACAACTATTTGATTATCAACCACTGCCGTCCCGACGGGGACGCGGTGGGCAGCGCGGCGGCCCTGTGCCTGGGACTGCGGCAGATGGGAAAGCGGGCCGTGGTCTGGAAGAACCCGGAGACAACGGAGCGATACCGGCCCTATCTGGCGGGCCTGGAAACGGAGACCGTTCCCCCGGATGCCACGATCGTTTCCGTGGATATGTCCACCGAGGGGCTGCTGCCCCAAAACGGCAAAGACTTTGCGGGGAAAACCGCCCTCTGCATCGACCACCATATGTCCAATGACGGGTACGCGAGGCATACCAACGTGCAGCCGCCCAAATCCGCCTGCGGCGAGGTGCTGCTGGAGATACTGCGGGAGCTGGGGCCGATTTCCCCGAAAATGGCGGAGGCGCTGTATCTGGCCATCTCCACGGACACGGGCTGCTTTCAATACTCCAATGTCACCGGAGACACCCTCCGGGCGGCGGCGGAGCTGAAGGAGCTGGGCGCGGACACCTTCTCCATCAACAAGCTGATGTTTGGCACCAAGACCATCGCCCGTCTGCGGCTGGAGTCGGCGATGACGCAGTCCGCCGAGTTTTACGCCCGGGGCCTGGTCTGCGTCTGCTGCCTGTCGCGGGCGCAGATGGAGGAGCTGGGGGCCACGGAGGATGACGTAGACGACATTTCCAACTTTCCCCGGAATATTCAAGGGGTGCAGATCGGCGTCATGGTCCGGGAGCTGGCGGATGGCAGCGGAAAGGTCTCCCTGCGAACCGGGGAGGATTACAACGCCGCAGACATCTGCGCGCTCCTGGGCGGCGGCGGCCACAGGGCGGCGGCGGGCGCCACAGACGCGGATGGAATGGCCTCCGCGAAGCGGCGCATTTTGGAGGCCATCGCCCGGAGCGGAGTGACCCTCTGATGAACGGTATTCTGGCGGTGGACAAGCCCCAGGGCTGGACCTCCCACGATGTGGTGGCCAAGCTGCGGGGACTGTTCCGGGAAAAGCGCATCGGACACGCCGGCACCCTGGACCCCATGGCCACCGGAGTCCTGGTGGTGTTTCTGGGCCGGGCCACCCGTGCGGTGGAGCTATGCGAGCGGGATGAAAAGGAATACCTGGCGGGGCTGCGGCTGGGTCTGACGACCAATACCCAGGACACCACGGGAGAGGTGCTGGAGCAGCGGCCTGTGTCCGTCACGGAGAGACAGCTCCGGCAGACACTTTTGCAGTTTGAGGGACCCCAGAGTCAGGTGCCGCCCATGTATTCCGCAGTGAAGATCGACGGCAGAAAGCTCTATGAGCTGGCCCGCAAGGGCCGGACCGTGGAGCGCAGGCCCCGAAGCATCACCGTTCACGCCTTGGAGCTCCGGGAGTTTGACGGAATAGAGGCCATGCTCCGGGTCCGGTGCTCCAAGGGGACCTATGTGCGGACGCTGTGCCACGACATCGGCGCGGCCCTGGGCTGCGGCGGCTGTATGTCCTATCTGCGGCGGACCCGCGCCGGGCGGTTCTCCCTGGCGGATTGTGTTTCGCTGGAGGACGTACAGGAGGCCAGAGACCGGGGAACGCTGGAGGCACTGCTCACCCCGGTGGACACGCTGTTTGCGGAAAAGCCGGCAGTGACCCTGACGGAGGGTTGGACGGTCCGCTGCAAAAACGGCGGCGAGATCCCCATGCCCGACAGACCGGAGGGGCCGTACCGGGTCTATGGCTACGACGGGGAATTTCTGATGCTGGGCCGGGTCCAGGCGGGCGTGCTTCGGACGGTAAAAAGCTTTTTTGAGGTGAAATAGGTGAAAGAACATACTCGTGTCATAGCCTTGGGCTTCTTTGACGGGGTGCATATGGGCCATGCCAGTCTGCTCGGTATGGCGAAGCGCCGTGCGGCGGAGCTGAATTGCCGCCCCGCAGTTATGAGCTTTGACCTGCACCCGGATACGCTGGTGGCGGGCGGCCCGGTATGGCTCATCAACTCCATGGAGGACCGGGTGGCGCTGCTGGAGCGGTGCTTCGGTATCCGGGACGTGATCCTGGCGCATTTTGACGAGGCTATGATGCATATGCCCTGGGATGTGTTTGTGGAGGACTATCTGGTGGGAGAGCTGGACGCGGCCCATGTGGTCTGCGGCTACGATTTCCGCTTTGGGGACCGTGGACTTGGGGACCCGGAGCGCCTGGCGGAAAAGTGTCAGGCGCTGGGGATCGGTCTGGACGTGATGCCCAAGGTCACGCTGGACGGGATCACGGTCAGCTCCACCTATATCCGGACCCTGGTGGAGCAGGGGGATATGGCGGCGGCGCACCGCTTTTTGGGCCATCCCCACTGCGTTTCCGGCCCGGTGGTCCACGGACGGCAGCTTGGGCGCACCGTGGGCATCCCCACGGCCAATCTGCGGATTCCCGAAAACGTACTGGTTCCGGCCTTTGGAGTCTATGCCTCCAAGGTGTGTCTGCCGGACGGGACGGAGCGCCTGGCGGTCACGAACGTGGGCGTTCGGCCCACAGTGGACGATTCCGGGCTGGTCACGGTGGAGCCGTGGATTCTGGACTATCAGGGGGACCTGTATGGCCAGACCATCCGGGTGGATTTCTACCAGAGGCTCCGGGGAGAGAAGAAATTTGACGGCATGGACGCGCTCCGGCGGGAGATACTCCGAAATGCGGAGCAGACCCGGACGCTGCTGGGATAGAAAAAGCCAATGCAAACCGCTTTAGGTTCGCATTGGCTATTGTTTTATTCCTCGGACAGGGCCCGCGCCCGTTCGTATTTGCTCCGCCGCTCCTCCGTCAGGCCGTAGTCGGCAACGAGCTGGTTGCACAGGGGCGGCAGACTGCCCGCGTCGCCGTAGAGCAGCTCCAGCTCCAGCTCGCAGATGGGAGCCTCCCGGCTGCCGCTGAACAGTCGGCCCACATCGCCGGCGATCTCGATGCGGACGCCCTCGTCCATATACAGGCACACGGATTTGCGCTCAAACTCTGCGCCGCAGCAGGGGACCAGGCCCTTGCCCTTGAGCAGGGATTTCAGCTCCCGCGGCGCGCCCTGGTCGATGAGCAGGGGAATCGCGTCCTCAATATTGTCCACGGTACACTGCCACTCCTTCCGGGTGAAGAAGCCGGAGTCGTCGCTGGTATTGGCAGTCTTGAACGCGGCCACGGTATGGCCGCCCTCATCCCGGAGGCGCAGCGTCCACCGCCGCTGATACAGCAGGTTGTCCGGGGTGTCGTAGTAGGTGCTTTTCATATGGCGGGTCTCATAGTCGTCCTTGGCGTACTGAATCAGCTCCGGGTCCGACAGCACCTGCTCCAATGCGTCCGGGCTGGGGACGCCCAGCTTCATTTCGATCTCTGTTGCCATGGTGATCGCCTTCCTTCCAGGACCATTTTACCTGTTTTCAGGCATAATAGCAAGCTTTTTTATCGGAAATTTCCCGCGATATTTCCTGACAGCCTTTGACTGCGGAAAAGGGTACAATATGCTCAAAAAGCCTGGAGGGGACGGTAGGAATGAAAGAAAAACTCAAAAACAACCCAGCGCTTCAGGCGTGGTTCTACACCCAGTCGCCGTTGGTCATCACCCGGCCTGCCCTGCGGGAAACGGCCGCCTGCCTGGGGCTGCTGGCCTGCGGCTTCGTACTGGCCTGCGGGAGCCTTGGCGGCGTACCCGCGCCCTTTGCCCTGGCGCTGCTGGCCGCCACAGGCGGCGGTCTCCGGGGGCTGACCTGTCTCATCGGCGCGGTAGCGGGGTATCTCACCATGCAGCCCTTTCCCCAGGGGCTCCAGCTCACAAGCTCCGGCATCCTCATCTATGTGTGCAACTACATATTCGGCACTCTGTGGGTCACAAAGCGGAGCTGGTTCCGCTGCGCGGTGTCCGGAATTATGACGGGCGCGGTGGGGCTGATCTTCCTGCTGAGCCAGCCCATCACCGCGCTGGTGCTGAGCGGCTATGTGCAGACGGTGCTGCTGGCGGCGTTGATGCCCCTGAGCTATGACCGCCTGCTGCGGGAGAAGAAGCGTTCCCCGGCCAGCCTGCTGGCCCTGGCCACGTTTCTGGTGGGCGCGGCGGCGATCCCGCTGCCCCTGGGCCTTTGTTTAGGCGGCGTGGCGGCGGTGGCCATCACGGGCGTTGCCGCCAGAAGGAGCGACCTTGCCACGGCCACGGCGCTGGCGGTGGGCTGCGGCGTGGGGCTGGACGCCGCCCTGGAGACAGGCGGCTTCTGGACGATGTGCCTGGGCTGCGGCGCGGCCCTGGGCGGCGGCGTCCCACAGCGGTACGGCGCAGTGCGGGTGGCGGTCTTTGCCGCGGCGGAGGCGGCGGTGGCGCTGTATATGGGCGGCGGCGCCTTGGAGCTTTGGCTGACACTGGGCGCGGGACTGGTGCTGAGTCTGCTGCTGCCTGCGGGGCTGATCGTGGGGCGGGAGCAGAGCGCCGTGGAGCAGTCGGCGGAGCTGGTGGAGGAGCGGCTCTCCTATGGACAGACGGTGCTTCGGCGGCTCTATGACGCCGTGGGCGTGGAGCTTCACGGGGGCGAGGACCGGGGACAGATTCTGGACAAGGCCGCCGCCAAGGTCTGCCGCCGCTGCACCCGCTACAGCCAGTGCTGGGACAGATCGTCCATGGAGACCTACCATATGCTCCGGCCGGTGCTGCCGGGGATCCTGGAGCGGGGCGTGGCCCGGCGGGAGGATTTCCCGGAGGAATTTGAGTGCCGCTTTCTGGACGGCCTGGTGGTGGCCATCAACCAGGAGCTGGACAGCATCGCCAGCCAAAACCAGTGCCGCAGCCGCAGCGAGGAGGAGCGGATCATCGTCAGCCGGTGTATGCTGCACCTGAGCCGGATGATGGAGAAAAACGCCCGCCTGCTCCGCACGGACCGGCGAATTCCCCAGGAGGCCTATACGGCGCGGCTGGGAGTCTCCGCCAAGGGCCGCCATGGGGCAAGGCTCAGCGGGGACCGGGGCGCGAGCCTCCACACCGGCGACGGGCTGCTCTATGTGATCCTGTGCGACGGAGCGGGGACCGGCGCGCCGGCGGCGGCGGAGAGCCTGCTGGCGGTGGACACGCTGGTGGAGCTGCTCCAGGCGGGAATGCCGCCGGACAGCGCCATGGAGCTGCTCAACGGTATGTATATTCTGCGGGACAGCGGCGGCTTTTCCACCATGGACGTGCTGGAGCTGAACCTGCTCAGCGGCCAGGGAACGCTTTATAAATGGGGCGCCGCGCCCAGCTATGTGCGGTCCGGCAACGTGGTGCGGCGGATCGGTTCAGCCGCGCCGCCTCCCGGTCTGGAGGTGGGGAGTACCTGCGGCGCGGAGGTTTTGCGGCTGAACCTCTGGAGCGGCGATCTGCTGGTGCTGGTCAGCGATGGGGTGGTCAGCGACGCCGCCGAGGCGCTGATCCGGGACTTTGAAGGGGAGAATGTCAAGGCCCTGGCGTCAGCGCTGGTTGCACAGGCGGAGGAGGATGGCGGCGAGGACGATATGACCGCCGCTGTGGTACGCATCCAGGAGCTGCGTGCGTAGCCTCCGCCGCACGAGATCTTTTATCGGAGGATCCGGGAAATTACTGTCGATGTCGGTCGGGAAATCAGGGGAAATCGGATTTTTCCCAAGAAAGTGCAGGCTTTGGGGCAGGTTTTGCAATTCGCCTCTTGTGTCCGGACGATGGATTTGGTATAATCGGGATGAACCCATCCTGTAGAAATGAGGTACCCGATATGAAGAAAATTTGGATCACCGGTGCGGAGGGACGTGTCGGCAGCGCATTGACCCGGTATTTTCGTAGCTGGGGGTATAAGATTTCCGCCACCGGGAGAGAGGACGGCGATGTGTCCCAGGAGGCGTCGGTGATGAAGCTGGCAAATTTCATGCTGCCGGATGTCATCATCAACTGCGCGGGCTATACCGATGTCGCCGCCTGTGAAACTCAGGTGGAGGACGCCTACCGGGTCAACGCCATCGGCGCGAGAAACCTGGCCATGGCCGCCCGGAGCACGGGCGCGCTGCTGGTACAGCTCTCCACCGACGACGTGTTCGAGGGGACGGCCAGCCAGCCCTACCATGAGTTTGACGCCACCCACCCCAGAAGCACCTATGGCAAGTCCAAGCTGGCCGGTGAGGACTTCGTCAGAACACTGGCGGGCCGGTATCTTATCATCCGTTCCTCCTGGGTCTATGGCGGCGATGGAGATATGGTGGATTTTGTACTGAAGGCCGCCGACAAGGGCGAGCCGCTGCAAATGCCCAACAATCAGATCGCCAATCCCACCTCCATCAAGGAGATTGCCCGGACCATTGAGGCCATGCTGAAAACGGAGGAGTGCGGGACCTACCATGTGGTGTGCAAGGGGTCGTGCAGCCGGTATGAGTTTGCGCGGGAGGTGCTGAAAAAGACCCACAGGACACTGGAGCTGGAGCCGGTCATTGTGGAGGACCGGCGGCCCAACTACTCGGTGCTGGACACCATGATGCTCCGCATCACCGGGGTGGAG
>CAZBOR010000091.1:0-7604 GCA_964493585.1 uncultured Oscillospiraceae bacterium | reverse complement strand
AGCAGATAGCTGCCGGAGGTGGTCTGGGTCAGGTTGATGATCTGCCGCACATAGCCCGCGTGGACCCTGGGTCCGGTCAGAAGCAGGCTGGACTGGGTCAGGCTGCCGCCGCTCTTGTGCATGGAGACCGCTGCCATATCCGCGCCCGCCGCCATGGCGGAAACGGGCAGCTCCTCGCCAAAGTAGAAATGCGTGCCGTGGGCCTCGTCCGCTAGGCAGTACATCCCGGCGGCGTGGGCCATGTCCACGATGGCCCGCAGGTCGCTGCAGATGCCGTAGTAGGTGGGGTTGTTCACCAGCACAGCCACGGCGTTGGGGTGCTCCCGGATGGCCTTTTGGACCTGCTCCCGCCGCATTCCCAGGCTGATGCCCAGATGGTGGTTCACCTCCGGGTTGACATAGACCGGTACCGCGCCGCACATCACCAGGGCGTTGATGACGCTCCGGTGGACGTTGCGGGGCATGATGATCTCGTCGCCGCGCTTGCAGACGGAAAGCACCATGCTCTGTACGGAACTGGTGGTGCCGCCCACCATCAAAAAGGCATGGGCCGCCCCAAAGGCTTCGGCGGCCAGCTCCTCCGCCTCACGGATCACGGACACCGGATGACAGAGGTTGTCCAGGGGCTTCATGCTGTTCACGTCCACACCCACGCACTGCTGTCCCAGAAACGCGGTCAGCTCCGGATTGCCCCGGCCGCGCTTATGTCCCGGCACGTCAAACGGCACGACCCGTTGCTTTCGGAATGCCTCCAGCGCTTCGTAGATCGGCGCACGGCGCTGATCCAGTTCCGTCCTTTTCGTCTGCATTGCTTTTCCCCCACTCCCGTTGGCCGCAAAAAAACGCAAGCCGCGCATCGCGCAGCTTGCGTCTGAGTGTTATCAAAGCCGGTCTTGCCGCGAAAGGCAGCGCCCGGATGGGCGCGGCGGAAGGGCAGCCGTATTTGGAACAGGACAGGGTGTGATCAGAGTCTATATAGCAATCATACTTTATACTACTCTTATTGACCGTTTCACAAGTCTGCGCGGGGCGCATTTCGGTTATGGAGCAACCAACTTATAAAATTTGAGCTTCTAACTCAATCAATAAGGCGGGAAATCCGCCAATCGGCAGTGGACCCGGCTGTCTATAAGGTCTTAACTCCTGAGCGGAGTGGTCCAGAGTAATTGCTTTGAAAAGACTCAGATAACAAATCCATTCAAACATGATAAATATATCATGCGAAGGAGGGTTTGTCAATAGAACGCTGCCGCAAAACAGAATTTTTTGTGCTTTACGGCGCTCTGTCTTTGCGCCGGAGCAGACCCCGCTCGCTGAGGCGGGGGACGCTCAGGCCCGTTTATACGAGGTCTGTTAAAACGCAATAAAATTGATGAGGCAGGCGGCGGCCAGCAGCACCGCGCCCACCAGCCCCACCGCGTAGGGAAACGGCACATGGGGAAACCGTGTTTCCCATGCCTCCATGTGTCCGGACCCGCGTCGATTGGTCAGCAGCAGCACCGCGGCCAGCAGCAGCACGATGGCGCCCGCAAAGGCGCAAAGACGCCACCATGCGTCCCCAAGCTCCGCCGCGCCCAGCAGCTCCGGCACCAGGGCGACGATGGCAAGGACCAGGACCGCGCCGATGCTCACCAGCAGCAGCGCGCCCAGCTCTTTCCCCAGACGCTTCATGGGGCCACCTGCTCCAGATTGTGACAGGCGGCGAAATGGCCCGGCTCCACCTCCCGCAGCGGCGGCATCTGGGCGGCGCACTGCTCTGTGGCGAATTTGCAGCGGGTGCGGAACCGACAGCCCTGGACCGCTCCGGCCACGGTGGCCTCGCCCTGAACCGTCTCCTGGGCGCGTCTGCGCTCCAGCTCCGGGTCCGGGATGGGGATGGCGGAGATCAGCGTCTGAGTGTAGGGGTGCAGGGGCCTGGCGTACAGGGCCTCCGCCGGCGCCGTCTCCACAATGGTCCCCAGATACATGACCACGATGCGGTCCGAGATGTGCTTGACCATGGCCAGGTCGTGGGCCACAAACAGATAGGTGAGCTTCTTCTCCCGCTGCAGCTTGATGAGCAGATTCACCACCTGGGCCTGGATGGACACATCCAGGGCGGAGATGGGCTCGTCGAGCATGATGAACTCTGGCTCCACCGCCAGGGCCCGCGCGATGCCGATGCGCTGACGCTGGCCGCCGGAGAACTCGTGGACAAAGCGGCTGGCATGGGATTCGTTGAGGCCCACGATGTTGAGGTAGTAGTATATCTTCTCCAGCCGCTCCTTCCGAGTGGCGGCCAGGTGGTGGATGTCGATGCCCTCGGCGATGATGTCCGCCACGGTCATTCGCGGGTCCAGGGAGGAATAGGGGTCCTGGAAAACGATTTGGGCCCTCTTCTTGAAGTCGTAGCGCTGCGCGCGGTTCATGGCGTGGACGTCCTGGCCCCGGTAGAGCACCTGCCCATCGGTCTTGTCATACAGACCCAGGATGATGCGCCCGCAGGTGGTCTTGCCGCAGCCGGACTCGCCCACCAGACCCACAGTTTCGCCCTCGCAGATGTCGAAGGAGATGTCGTCCAGGGCCTTCACCACATTCTTCCGGCCCACAGGGAAGTATTTTTTCAAATGCTGCACCTGAATCAAGGGTGTCTGTTCCATGGTTACGCCTCCTCCGCGCCCGTCCGGGCGTCATCGTTGATTCCGGCCACTCTGGGCGCCATGGGATGGTGCAGCCAGCAGGCGGCCTCATGCCGCCGGTCAAAGTGGGAGACCTGGGGCATTTCCCTGGTACAGACCGGCATACAGTATTTGCAGCGGGTGGCGAAGGGACAGCCCTGGGGCGGCGCGATCAGATCCGGCGGGGTCCCCTCGATGGAGTCCAGCTCCTCTTTGCTGTCGCCGTCCAGCCGGGGTACCGCCCGCAGCAGCGCCTTGGTATAGGGATGCCGCGCCCGGTAGAAGATGTCCTCGCTGGCGCCCTTTTCCACAATGACGCCGCTGTACATCACAAAAATCCGCTGGGCGATGCTGGCTACCACGCCCAGGTCGTGGGTAATCATCAGGATGGAGGTGTGGTTGTCCGCTTGAAGCTCCTTGAGCAGCTTGATGATCTGCGCCTGGATGGTCACGTCCAGGGCCGTGGTCGGCTCGTCGGCGATCAGCAGCTTGGGCTGGCAGGCGAAGGCAATCGCGATCATCACCCGCTGGCGCATCCCGCCGGAGAACTCGTGGGGATACCGGTCCACGCGGCTCTCGGCGTTGGGGATGCCCACGGCCTTGAGGAGCCGGATGGCTTCCGCCTTGGCCTCCTTTTTGCTCATTTTCCGGTGGTAGAGCAGGTTTTCCATGATCTGCCGTCCCACTGTCATGGTGGGATTCAGGGACGCCAGGGCGTCCTGGAAGATGATAGACGCCTGACCGCCGCGGTAGGCCCGAAGCTCTTTTTTGCTCATGGCCAGTACGTCCTGGCCGTCGAAGGTGATTTGGCTGCCCGCGCAGATCTCTCCGGGCGCCTGGATCAGCCGCAGAATACTCTTCCCGGTGACGGATTTGCCGCAGCCGGATTCGCCCACCAGGGCCACCGACTCCTCGTAGCCGATGTCCAGATCGACCCCTCGGACAGACTGCACATCGCCCTGATAGGTGTGGTAACAGACCCGCAGGTCCTTGACTTCCAATAAATTACGCATGGCTCCTCCCTCCTATTTCCGGAACTTGGGATCCAGCGCGTTGCGAAGGCCGTCGCCCAGCAGATTGAAGGCCAGAACCATAATGCACAGCACCAGAGCCGGGAAGATGAGCTGGTTGACATGGGAATTCATAACCGCCTGACCGTTGGAGATCAGAAGTCCCAGACTGATGGACGGCGCCTTGAGGCCCAGGCCGATGAAGCTGAGTCCGGCCTCCTGGAAAATGTAGCCGGGGATGGAGGTGGCCACGTCCAGGATCAGGATACCCATGATATTGGGCAGCAGATGGCGGAGGATGATACGCATGGGACGCTCGCCCAGGGCCTCCGCCGCCATGACGTACTCCGATTCCCGGAGCTGCATGATCTGGCCCCGGACAATGCGGGCCGTCTGGCACCAGGAGGCGATGCAAAGGGCGATCAGCAGGGAGACGGCGCTGTTGCCCATGGCGATCATAATGAGAATCGTGACCAGCAGGCTGGGGATGGCGGTGATGATCTCCAGGATCCGCATCATGATCTCATCCACAATGCCGCCGAAATAGGCCATAATGCTGCCGTAGAGACATCCCACCACAAGCTGGATGGCGGTACAGCTCAGCGCCACCAGGAAGGACACTCTGGTACCCACCCACAGGCGGGAGAACAGGTCCCGGCCCAGGGCGTCCGCGCCGAACCAGAACTGCGCGCTTATGCCCGCGTTTTTGTACTGGGGCGCGGTGGTGATATAGTCATAGCCCCGGATATAGGGTCCGATGATGACCATGACCAGGAACAGCAGCAGCACGCCCAGGGAGGCCATGGCCACCTTGTTCTGCCGGAGCCGCCGCCAGGCATCCCGCCAATAGGTCACAGGCTCCCGCACCAGAAGCTCTGACTGGGACGGACGATCCTGGATGATAACGAAATCCTCCGGTGTCAGTCCGGCCGCGTTGGAAGGGTTCCATTCTGCCATCATCTTTTACCTCCCTGGATACGGATTCTGGGGTCCACCACGGTATAGAGAATGTCCGTCAGGAACACGACGCAGATGAACAGCGCCGCGATAAAGACAGTCTCACCCAGGACGATGGACAGGTCGTTGCCGGAGACCGCCTCGATGTAGTAGGCGGCGATACCGGGAATGGAGAAGATTTTTTCAATCAGAAAGGACCCGGTGATGCAGGTGGCCATGGACACCGGGAGCCGGGTCACAATGGGGATCATGGAGTTCCGCATGATGTGGCTCCACACGATTCGCGGCTCGGAGAGGCCCTTGGAGCGGGCCGTCAGGATGTAGTCCTGGTCCAGCACGTCCAGGATGGAGGTTTTCAGCAGCCGGGAATAGGTGGCGATGTGCAGCAGCGCACCGGAGAGCGTGGGCAGGATGGTGTATTTCCAGCCGCCGAACCACAGGTCGTCCCCGGAGGGCCAGCCGATGACCGGAAACCAGTTCAGTGTGCCGGCAAAGAACTTCTGGAACATCAGGCCCAGCACCAGCTCCGGCACCGACATCAGCAGCACCGCAAATATCACGATACATCGGTCCACCAGCGTTTCCCGCTTCACCGCCGCCACTACGCCCAGCAGCAGTCCCACGAGCACGCCGAACAGCAGCGACTGTAGGCCCAGCCGGGCGGACACCGGCAGCTTATCCCGGATGATGTCCTGGAGGGTCTGGCCCTCATAGACCACGGATTCCCCGAAGTCGCCGTGGAGCATCCCCTTCATGGTGATGAGGTACCGCTGCATCAGCGGCTTGTCCAGGCCGTATTTTGCGTACATGGCATCCCGCGACGCCTCCGGCAGAGCCATGGTGCGGGCGATCAGGGGGTCGCCCGGCGCGGCCGCCGTCAGGAAGAAGGTAGCTGTCGCGATGAGAAACAATGCAAGCAGCAGCTCCAGAAAGCGTCGAAATACATATTTTATCATAGTGAACAGCCACCCCTTTTTTGGTTTTAGCACTTGCCGGCCAGACAGAGGCCCTCTGCCCGGCCGGCATGATTACGCTTTTTCGGGTATTATTCCGCCGCGATGTAGGCGTGGCTGAAATCATACGAGGGGCCAAAGGTGGTGTAGTAGACGCCCTCCACATCGGTCTGCTGGAAGAATTTGATGTCGGAGAAATACAGCGGGCCAACACCGGCCTCCTCCAGAATGGTGTCCTCGATCTCGTGGTAGACCTCCGCCTGCTCGGCCTCGTCGGCGATGCTGGTGACGGTCTCCAGCAGCTCATTGACGTGCTCGTTGGTGTAAACGCCGGTCAGATATTTCAGACCGTAGGGGACGTTGACCACGAACAGATAGCTGTAGGGGCTTGCTCCGCCCTCCCAGCCGTTGACGCCCACGTCATAGTCGAGCTGGTTCTGGCGCTCCTCGGCGTCGGTGGTCACGTCCACGTTGACCTGGATGCCAAGGCGGTTCTGCCAGGTCTGGGCGATGTACTCCGCCTGGTTCTGGTAGGAGACGTTGGACGCCTCCACCACGAAGTCGATGGTCACGGCGCTGAGGTCCGTATCCCGGCCCAGCTCCTCCAGTCCGGTCTTGAACAGCTCCTGGAGGGACTCGTCGGTGGAATACTGGGCCTGCTGCTCCTTGACCAGCCCCTCGCCGGCGGTGTTGTAGGCCAGAGTGCCGCAGGGAACGACGGAGGGAACATAGGTGTAGGCGGGCTCATAGCGGCCCCAGACGGTCTCGCAGAGCTCCTCCCGGTTGATGGCCAGGGACAGGGCCAGACGGATGTTGACGTTGCCCATCAGCCCGGAAACGCCGCCGTTTTCAATGGCAAAGACCAGGAAATCGGAGTAGGAGCCCACCTTGTCGATGTAGTCGATCTTGCCTTCGGCGGCCTGGGCCTCCCAGTCCGCGCCGTAGTCGTCGTTGTAGCTGACGATGTCAAGCTGCTGGGCGTCAAACAGGGTGGCCTGGGTGGAGGATTCGGCGACGTACTGCATCTTGACGGTATCAAGATACACGTTTTCGGAATCCCAGTAGGAGTCGTTTTTCACCATGGTGACGCTGTTTTCCTTGACCCACTCCGTCACCTTAAAGGGACCGGAGAACACCATCTCGCTGACGTCGGTGCCATAGGTGGAGGTGGCGGCCTCGATCACGTCCAGACGGCAGGGGTAGCCCGCGCGGTACGCGATATAGTAGAGGAACTGAGAGTTGGGGTTCTCCAGGGTGTAGACCACGGTGTTCTCGTCCGGCGCGGAAACGCCCACGTCGGCGGCCTCACACTCGCCGTTGTAGTAGGCTTCGGCGTTGAGCACGGGGGTGTATTCCGTGGTGGAGAAGCCGTTTTCGGGGTCCAGGTTCCGGAAGAAGCTGTCCACATAGTCCTGGGCGACAATCTTCTGGCCGTCGCTCCAGTAGTTCTCCCGGAGGTGGAAGGTGTAGGTCAGGCCGTCCTCGGAGACCTCGTAGGATTCGCAGCCGTCCTCGACGTAGGTATCGTTGCCGCTGTCATCGGTGATGATGCGGAGGAGGCTGGCCTGGGACTGAGTGACGATCTGATATTCGCCGGTCCAGCTGGAGCCGGTGGGGTCCAGGGTGTTCACAGTGCCGCTGAGCAGAATATTGAGCGTCTGGTCGTCGGCCAGACCGCCGGAGGATTCTGCGGCGCCGGAGGCGTCAGCGGAGGACGCGGAGGCGGCAGAAGCGGCGCTTTCGCTGTTGCCGGAGCCGCAGGCCGCCAGAGACAGGACCAATGCCAGGCAGAGCAGCACCGAAAGCAGGGATTTGAGCTTGCGTTTCATGGTTTTTCACTCCTTATTTATCTTTCAGCCGATTCCGGCTGAAGCTGGGGATCTTTATAGAAAGCGGTATTCCCGGTCCACACAGGCTGCTGCCCGATGGGAAAACCACGTTCTACCAATATGATTGATATGTTTTATATATTATACAGGATTTTCGCTGTTTGTCAAGACGCGGACGCAGAAAATCCATACGGTTCT
>CAZBOR010000090.1:0-7754 GCA_964493585.1 uncultured Oscillospiraceae bacterium | reverse complement strand
CCGGGACCGCCGGGAGCGTCCGGAGGCGGCATCATGGGCATCTTGGGTCCGGTGTCGCCCTTCTGACCGGTGGAGCCATTGTAGAAGTCGCCGTTGACCGTCATATCCTTGAAGGTGGCGATCACGTCATAGGTCTCCCGGCCCACGGTGTTGTCGTGCTCCGGATCGTACACATCGTCCTCCTTGGGGTCGATGTAGTAGCCGGAGGGGCTGCCGGGATCGTCGGAGTTCATAACTTGAAGGATGATGCCGTTGCCGGGAGCCAGCACGGCGTTGTCCGCCTCGATGATGGGAGCGCAGCCCTTGACCACCACGCTGGTCTCGCCCGTGTTGAATACGGAGCCGTCGGTGATGACCAGCTTGCCGCCCTCGTTGCGGAAGCACATGACCGCAAAGCGGCCGGCGTCCACCTTGGTGTTCTTGAACACGCCGGAGGCCGTCTCGTTGGCCATGATAAGGGCGTAGTCCGGAACGTCGATGAGGCAGTCCTCAAAGGTGTCGATGCAGTCGCCGATGGAGAAGGCTCCATAGCCGCTGGGACCCGTGATGGAGACCTCGCAGTTTTTCAGATTCAGGCGGCAGCGGCGCACACCGTCGGTTGACATAACGCCCCAACCCTCTGAGGTGATGGTGCTGTCCTCGTACCAGGCGTCGGCGTAGTCCGCCAGATTGGTGGCGCGGCAGTTGCCCCGGAGACCCAGCATCCATGGCACCCGGCGCATATTGCCGGGCATGACGTTGTCCTCATAGTCGGGAGGCAGCACGCCGTCCCGAGCGGAGATCTCGCAGTTTTTCACATAGAGCTTGCTGTGGCCGCCGGCAAACAGGGTGCCGCGGGCCGCGCCCTGGGTGCAGACCATGGAGTCCTCCACCGTCAGCACCGCTTCGTCCCCGGACATGATGCCCGCGCCGTAGCCGATGAAATCGTTGCCGCCGTTGCCCTGAAGCTCCACCTCCGCGCCGGAGACGGTGTAGGGGCCCTTGCCGCCCACGACGATGCCGTTGAAGTTTTCGTCCTGGCTCTCAATGACCACGTCCAGCGCCTGGCCGTCCTTGATCTCGCCGTCGGTCACAGCGGACAGGGCGGACTTCTCCTCGATGACGCTGCCGCCCTCCACATAGATGGCGGAGCGGAACTGGTAGCTGCCGTTGGGAATGGGGTCCAGCACCTCCAGCACGATGTCGCCCTCGTAGTTGCCGGGCTTGGGACTGACGCTGCGGCCGTTCCAGGTCATAGCCAGCGTCTTGCCCTCCGGCGGAAGGAGCTCCGCGCCGGGGAGGATCGTCAGGCCGAACAGCTCGGTGGTCTCAGGAACGATCCACCGGCCCTCGACTTTCTTAAATGTTTTCAAGGGAATACCTCCTCTGTATACAAGCTACTGTTACCATACGATAAATTGGTCCGAATTGCAAGTATCATTCTCTGAATTTTATTATCAATTCCTGAAAAAGACTCCCGGAGAAAATGGCCCGGCACAGACGAGCGAATCATCTGCTGTGAAAGATCTCCATATCCATGCGCCCCTCGTTGTGGGCCACGATGGCTGTGGCGGCGATGTCGCCCGCGCCGTTGACCACCGTGCGGCACATACTCATGATCTGGTCGATGCCCAGCAAAAAGCCGATGCTGTCCATGGGAATGCCGAGCTGCAGCACCAGAATGGACAGACAGATGAAGCCCGCGCCTGGGATGGGCGGCGCGCCCACGGACAGGAGCAGGGTGGTCAGGCCCAGCTTCACCATCATGGCCGGCGTCACGTCGATCCCGTAAAGGCCCGCCAGGAACAGGGCGGAAATGGTCAGATAGATACACGCCCCGTCCATGTTCATGGTAGAGCCCAGGGGCATGGAGAAGGAGCTGATCTCCGGGTCGATGCCCAGACGGTTGGTGCAGGTGTCCAGGGTCTGCGGCATTACGGCGCTGGTGCTGCAAAGCAGGGCGAAGGAGAGATAGTTGGGGAGGCATTTTTGCATCAGGCGGAGCGGGTTTTCGCGGGTCAGCAGAAGGAACAGCAGACTGTAGATGCACATCATCACGAGACTGCCCGCCAGGACGCTTCCGATGAGCTTGAGCAGGCTGAGGATCATCGTGCTGTCGATCTCCAGCACCAGCAGCGCCACCGCGCAGAAGGTCCCCAGGGGGATCAGCCGGAGCACCAGGGAGGAGATCTTCATAAACAGCCGGTTCATCAGTCCCAGGGCGTCCCGCAGCCGGGTCCGGTCCGCCTCCTGCTCCAGGAGTCCGGCCCCGACGCCCAGGAGGATCGCCACAAAGATGATCTGGATCATGTCCGCGTTCACCAACGGCTCCAGGATATTGGAGGGTACAATGTCCACGATGGTGTCCACCAGGGATACCTCCGTGGTCTCCGCCTCGTAGGTCACAGCGCTCAGGTCCATGGAAACCCCCGCGCTTGGCTTCAGTATGCCGGACACCCCAAAGCCCACGCAGACCGCCAGCACGGAGGTGCAGAGATACAGCCCCAGCACCTTGACGCCGATGCGCCCATAGACCTTGAGGTCGGAGATGCCGGCCACGCTGGAGGAGATCATGAAAAAGACCACCGGCGCCACCACCAGCTTCAGAGCGTTTAAGAACATGGTTTTCAGCGGCGTCAGCAGGTATTCACTGACGGCGGCGTTCAGACTGTCCGTGCCGACCAGCCGAAGCAGCAGCCCCACAAAAATCGCCGCAACCAGGGCTGTAAGGGTCTTGCGGAACGCGGCCTTTTTCCGTTTGGATGTGCGCTTCATGGCGAAAACCTCCTGTATCTTTTCTGTGATTTTATTATACAGAAAATAGGCCGGGAAGTATACGGTAAAAGCATAAAATATATAACACGGAATATAAATCGCTTTTGTACAATAGCTACAAAAATCCAGAGCCGGTTCCAAGGTTTTGACTTGAATTTACCATATTAGCATAATTATTACTTTTATCGCGGAGAAAAAACGCCCCGGACCAGCCTGTCCTGGTCCGGGGCAAAAGGAATCGTTACGGTGCGGGCGCGTCGTCAGGGGGAGGACCGGGATCGCCGGTCGCCTCCACGACCTCGCCGGAGAGATAGCGCTCGTAGGCGTCCTGATAGCAGGCAGTGACCTTGTCAATGCCCATGCCCTCGATGTCCGCCACATAGTCGTCAAACTCGCTCAGATCGCGCTGCCCGGTGATGAACTTCAGCACGTTCTGCTCGATATAGGTCTTGATGTCGCCGTAGTAGGTGTTGACCTCGTCGGACTCCTCGCTGTTGAGGGCGGTGGAGCCCATGCTGCGGCCCACGGACAGATTGCTCATCCAGATGTCGCTGGCGGCCTTCTGGTCCTCGGTGTAGCCGGACTGCTCACGGGTCTCGTCCCGGTAGAAGGGGCCGCGGTCCAGGCAGTACATGAACAGCGCCACCGTGGTGGACATTTCGGGGTTGTTCAGCACCAGGTCGGTGAATACGGGCATACCGTTGTCGTCAAATACAAAGCTCTCGTTCTCGATGCCGTAGTTGCACAGCAGGGCGCCGTCATCGGTGTACATATAGTTGCACCACTGCATCAGCAGCTCCGGGCATTCGCACTGGGAGGAGATGGACCACGGGGTCGCGGCCACATAGCTCTGCTCGTCCTTGAAGGGGATGGTATCGCCGTGCTCCTGCACAAAGTCGGGAATCGCCACAAAGCGGATGGCGCCGTTGGGGTCCGCGTTGGCGATGGTGGCCATAAAGGTGACCTCGCCGTAGTACACGCCCACCCGGTCCGCCAAAATCACGTCCGTGGGCGGGTTCTGGAAGTCGGGGTTGGACATGAAGTCCTGCCAGATCAGGCCCTCCTCATACCACTGGTTGACCATGGTCAGGTATTCCTTGAACTCCGGCTGGATGGGGCCGTACATGACCACATCGTCCACCTGGTAGAACGGCTCGCTCATGGCGGCGTCGGCCACCAGACCGTTGATGCCGTAGCCCTGGACCAGACCGTTGTTCAGGCCGGTGCCGGCATAGTTGAGCAGCAGCGCCGCGTCTGCGCCCTTCTGCTCCTTGAAGGCGGTGAGCACATCGTGCAGCTCGTCATAGGTCTCCGGGGTGTCCAGGTTCAGCTCGTCCAGCCAGTCCTGACGGATCTGGCAGCCGAAGGTGGTGGAGCCCTCGGTCTGGATGCTGAGCTGGGGCATACCGGCCAGCCAGCCGCTCTCGGTCAGCGCGTCGGGGATGGCGTCGGGGTACTGCTCCATGAGCTTGCAGATCTGGGGCGTCAGCTCCTCGGTGAGATAGGGCAGGGTGTCGATGAGGACCTCATCGGCGATGGCCGCCTCGCCGCCGTTGGTGTACAGGGAGGTGGCGTTGGAGATGATGTCCGACAGATCGTTGGAGGCCACCATCAGGTTAAACTTTTCACTTTCGGTATCGGGGTTGACCACGGTCCAATCCAGGATCACGCCGGTCCGGCTGGCCAGCTCATTCCAGAGCGCGCAGTCGTTGCCGATGTCCTCCGTGATCTTCAGGACGTTGGGGTTGATGCCCATCCACATGGTCACTGTGACCGGGTCCTCCGTCAGCGGCAGGTCCACGGTACCCAGGGGATTCTCAGGCCAGGCCACAGCCTCTGTAGCGGGCTGGCTTTCTTCGATCGTCTCACCGGAGGCCTCGGCCTCCGTCTGCTCCGCCGGAGCCGCCGCTTCCGCCTCGGATGCGCTCTCGGCGGAGGACTCTGCGGAGGACTCTGCGGTGCTGTCCGTTGCTGTGGAGGACGTATTGCCGCCGCAGGCTGCCAAAACGCCCAGCAGCAGCGCCATGGCCAGCAGCAGGGAGATCATACGGGTCTTTTTCATTTTTGCACTCCTTTCATGTACAGGGAGCATTTCAAACGACAGGCTCCCGGGTCCATTTGAGAGACAGGTCCCAATATAGCTAGTATATTCTGCATTTTGCCAGACCACAACTATCAAAAATTTCCGAAATATCAAAAATGAAAGAGAGTTAAAAAATGATAATGCAGGTTAAAAAACGATGGTCATTCCAGAGCCACCGTGACGATCACGCCGCCGCAGTTGTCCCCGGAGAAGGTGGCCGCGCCGTATTCCGGCAGATGGACGTCCTCCGCGTCGTCATACCAGATCTCGTAGGCAACGCCGTCGTATTCCACGGTCAGATGCTCCCCGTCGTAGGGGTACTGCCGGAGCCACTCCACATATTCCTCCAGGCACTGGCCGTTTTGGTTCATCAGGCAGGCGTGGGGCTGGCCCACATAGCGGAAGTGCCACGGCTCGGTGGAAATCCCGGTGATGGATTCCTTTCCGGTGGGGTAGCGCTGGACAAAGCCGTACTCCCAGCTATGCTCCAGAAACCAGGCGGAGTCCCCGGTGCCGTCAAAGTCATAGGTGGTGCCGCTGTACAGATTATAAAAGGAGAAGTCCAGGGCCAGTCCCGTGTGGTGCTCGCTGGCGCCGGGCAGGGCGATGTAGCTGTCGGCGTATTCCTGCCCGTGATTTTCGATGGCCTGATCCCGAAGGGACTGCTGATATTCCTCCGTGCGATAGCCCGCGCAGAGCAGCAGCTCCGTACAGCCGGTCTCCCGGCAGAAGTCCTCGATCATCCGGTTCAGCGGGGCCATCAGGTGCTGCTCCAGCAGGATGGTCGTGTCCCGCACGTTGTAGTCGTCGGTCTTGTTTTCATAGACGCTGACCAGCGTGGCGCTCTCCTCCAGGGGCCAGAGATGGTCCGCGTTCACCAGCATCAGGTTTCCCCGAATGGGGATTCGCTCCTCCACCTGGGCGGAGGGCGATGGGGACGGCTCCGTGCTGACGGCTGCCGCGTCCGTTTCGGCCTCCGGCTCCGTTTCCCGATCGGAGGAGCGGAAGCCCACCACGCAGGCAATCACAGCCGCCAGCACGGAGATCAGCAGCAGTCCCATGCTCAGCAGCCGCCGCTGCCGCATACGTCGGGCCTTGGCCCGTCTGGCCTCGCGTCGGGCCGCCAGTTCCTGTTCGGTGTTCATAACAGATGCTCCTTCCTATGTCTGCTCCTGCGGGTATCCTCTTTTTATAAAAGTATAGCATGAATCGGAAAACGGTGTCAAGAAAGGAATCCCCGCAGAAAGCTCCCATAAAAAAGACGGGTCTGCCCCGCAATCTGTTGCGTTTTTTGGAAAAAAGAGTCAGAAAAGGTATTCCCGCAGGACCCCATAGGCCGCTGTCAGGGTCTCCAGGGTCTCGCGGCAGTTTGCCGGGGAGGTGGAGGGCAGGCACAGGGCCTCCCGCCCCAGGCCGGGACGGATATAGCGGTCATACAGGGCATATGCCTTTTTCCCGGTGGTGAAGATGGCGCGGATGTCCGCCGTCTGGAGGATGGGGCGCAGGTCGTTTGGCTCCGGGTCCCGGATGGAGCTGTCGTCCGCGCCCCGGATGGTGCAGGCGGAGAGCACATCCCACATGGCGATGTGGTGCTCCAGCAGAAAGGCGCGGCGGGCCTCCGTCCCCATGGGCGTGGGCCGGTCCAGCACCCCGGCCAGCACGGGCCACATCCGGTTGCGCGGGTGGCCGTAGAAGAAGCCCGCCTGACGGGACTTTGGCGAGGGCATGGTCCCCAGCAGCAGGACCCGGCTCGCCTCGTCATAGACCGGCGGGATCGTGTGAAGAATGTGGATTTGTTCCATGGCAGCCGCCTTTCCGGTGGAGTTTTCCGGGAAAGAAGCGCCGCCGTCCAGCCGGCGGTGGCGTCTTCCGAAAGGAGAAGGGGATAAAATCATGGGACGTGCCTTGCGGCACGCCCCATGAATGACGCAATCAATCCTCAGGGTCAATGAACTCATCGGAATCCATGTACGCCACAGCCTCCATACCGGCGATACGGCCGGAGTTGATGGCGTAGGACATGGTGGAACCGGGATGATAGAAGCAGTAGGAATCCGCAAACACGGTGGCGGTGTCCGTGCCGCAGGCGTAGAAGCCGGGCATCGGGCAAAGCTCCGTATCCAGGACCTGCATATTCTCGTTGACCTGAACGCCGCCCAGGGAGCCATAGCCAGAGGGGAAGTGGCGCGCCGCGTAGTAGGGCGCTCTCAGCAGGGGCTTGAGGTACTTGGCGGGCTTGGTGAACTGCCAGTCGTAGCCGGCCTGGGTGCCGTTGCACATGGCGTTGTATTCCTCGATGGTCTTTTTCAGATTTTCCAGATTCACGCCGGTCTTTTCGGCCAGCTCCTCCAGAGTCTGGCACTCGAAGAAGTTTTGCTCGGTGTTCTCGCCGTAGGAGACTTCCTTGTCCTCACTGGCAAAGACGGAGTTTCCGCCCGCGTCCTTGGCGCCGGAGAAATACAGCTCCTTCTCACGCTCCCAGTTGTCCAGGTTGGTGATGCCGTGATGGTAGGTAATATAGTCCAGGCCGTTCTCCTTATAGTAGTCCACGATGGAGGAATCAATGATGGAGACGCCCATGTGCTTCTTCTGAAGCAGCAGGGAGTTGCCGGTGAAGGTGGTGTTGTCCATGATGGCCTCGTTGATGAAGCGCTTGCCGTCCAGGTTGACCATCAGGTTGGGCTGGCGCATGGTCTCGGACAGGGTCTTGAACACGTCGGTGGTGCCGGGGGTGTTGTAAGTGACCTCCATGTTCACGTTGGCCTGCTTTGCGCCCAGGCCCCAGAGCATGGTCATGCCGTCGCCGTCCAGACCGGGGATTCGGAAGGTGAACATATCAACGCCCCACTTCCAGCCCATATACTTCTCGATCATCTCCACGTTGTTGCCGATGCCGCCGGTGGTGACGATGACCGCG
>CAZBOR010000089.1:0-7827 GCA_964493585.1 uncultured Oscillospiraceae bacterium | reverse complement strand
GTGCAAATCGAGCCAAAGTGTGATATAATAGGTCCATCAAAGCGATGGCGTGTGCAATATCGTCCGGGGAACGTCTTTCACTTCGGAATCGTCCTTTTGAGCCGGGGACCGACGTCACCGGTGCGGCAATCCGTCATGCTCCTACTGTTTTCCACAAAAGGAAACAATTTATAGAAAACAGTATGGCGGCCATAGATCGCTTGAAGCGCCGGATGCGGGAAACCGCAGACACAGTGAGGGGCAGTAGGCAATCCCTTCACGGCGGAAATACTGGGAAGGGAGTGTCGAGACTGTCTACTCGACGGAGCGGGATGGAGTATTCCATGGAGCTGTTGGAGGTTCTTGGATTGCTGAAACGGCGGCTCGGCGTGCTGCTGGCGGCGGTATTGCTGTGCGGCCTGGCGGGACTGGCCCTGAGCCTGCTGCTGCATCCGGTCTATGAGGCCCAGGCGAAGCTCATTGTCAGCACCCGATCCGAGGAGACCTCGTCTGTCACCAGCGACCAGATCAGCTCGGCGGAGCAGCTTGTGGACGTCTACGCGGTCATTCTTCGGAGTCGTTCGGTGCTGGAGCCGATCATAGACCGGCTTGGGCTGGATGTGGACTATGAGACGCTGTATTCCCGGGTTCAGGTGTATGCGGTGGAGCAGACCCAGGTGATGGCGCTGACAGCACGGGCGGGGAGCCGCGAGGAGGCCCTGGCGATCCTGACAGCGCTGGTGGAGGCTGCGCCCGATGCGCTTACGGAGGCAGTGGAGGCCGGGTCTGTCAGGACGGTGGAGGAGCCTGGCTGCGCGGAAAAGCCCGTGTTTCCGGACCGGGCCCTGTTTGTCATTCTGTCCGGGCTTCTGGGCGGCTTGGCGGCGGCCGCAGCGGTGAGCGCCCACGGGCTGTGTACGGTGCAGTCGGAGGACGACCTCCGGCGGGTGCTGGACGTTCCGGTGCTGGGGTGTATCCCGCGCAGCCGTGCCGGACGGGACGCGCAGCCGGTGGTCGAGGCCTACAAGACGCTGGCTACCAACCTGTCTGCACATAATACCCATCTTCTCATCCTCACCAGCGCCCGGTCCGGCGAGGGCAAGAGCACCGTGGCGGTGAATCTGGCCCATGCTCTGGGCCGGACAGGAGCCAGGGTCCTTCTGATGGACTGCAATTTCCGGGCCCCGGCACTTCACCGGATGCTTGGTGTGAAGGAGCAGCCGGGGCTTTCCACACTGCTGCAGGAGGAGACCGCTCCCATCCGGGTACATCGCCGGACGGATATGCTGCTGGACCTGATTCCCGCAGGTCCCAAGCCGCCGTCTGCCACGGAGCTGTTGGGCGGCAGGGTCATGGGCGCCATGCTGCTGCAGCTGGCGGAGACATACGACTATATCCTCTGCGACGCGCCGCAGGCGCTGGGGGTTGCGGACGCCGGCGCCTTGAGCCGTCAGGGCGGCGGCGTGCTCCTGGTGGTACGGCAGGGAATGGCCCATCGGAAGGAGCTTCGCCGTGCCAAGGCTACGCTGGAACTGGCCGGAGCCACCGTGACGGGCGCGGTGCTGGTCTGTGCCGGACTGCGGCACTGATACCGGTTATCCATAAAAAGGTCGAAACACCCCTTTGCGGAGACTTTTCTGCAAAGGGGTGTTTTATCGTTGCGCCCGGCGGTATGAGAGGGCGGAGAAATTCCGCCCTGCTCGATTCGCAAGACTGCGTTCCGGTTTACTT
The DNA here is from genome assembly GCA_964493585.1 of uncultured Oscillospiraceae bacterium. Lineage (GTDB taxonomy): Bacteria > Bacillota > Clostridia > Oscillospirales > Oscillospiraceae > HGM13006. The sequence continues at coordinate 6,117 of CAZBOR010000089.1, read as the reverse complement.
CGCGGCGGCCTGCGCCTGATACTTTTCGATGGCCTCCGTCAGCTTGGGGAGAATGGCCTTTACATCGCCCAGAATGCCAAGGTCGGCAATGTCGAAGATGGGGGCAGTCTCCTCTTTATTGATCGCGATGATGTAGTCGGAGCTTTCCATACCGGCGGCGTGCTGAATAGCGCCGGAAATGCCGCAGGCCACATACAGGTCCGGCCGAACGGTCTTGCCGGTCTGACCCACCTGGCGGTCCTTGGGCATCCAGCCCGCGTCCACCACGGCACGGGAGCCGGAAACGCCGCCGTCCAGGGCCTTTGCCAGATTTTCCACCATATAGAGGTTCTCCGGTCCGCCCATGCCGCGGCCGGCAGACACCAGAATCTTTTCCTCGGTAATGTCCTTGGCACCCTTGGGAGCCTTGACGGTCTCCAGAATCTCCACATTGTTGGTGAGGGCCATGGAGAGCGGAATGATCTCGCCCTTCCGGCTTTCGTCCTTGGGCAGCGACTGCATGACGCCGGGCCGCACCGTCGCCATCTGAGGCCGGTGCTGGAGGCAGGCGATGGTGGCGATGATATTGCCGCCAAAGGCCGGACGGGTCATCCGGAGCTGCTTATGGAAGATGAATTTGCAGTTGACCACGGAAATGTCGTTGCCCGCCTTGTCCTTCAGGAGCTTGCTGTTGTCCTCTACCGCAACGTCCTGGCCCAGCCGGGCGATGGACTCCTCCAGGGAAGCCTTATCCGCCTGACTGCCCACCACCTTCTCTACATCGCCGATGGCAAGACCCGTGCAGTCCGCCGTCAGGCCCGTGTGGATGGTGGCGGAGACAGAGGGAGCCAGGTCCCGACCGATGGAGGAGGCGCCAAACAGGACGATCTCCGGCTCATACTCCCGGATGACCTTTTCCATGACCTCCGTATAGGGCTTGGTGGAATACTCCTTCAGCATGGGATTATCCGCCACGATCACCCGGTCCGCGCCGTAGGCGATGAGGCTCTGGGCCTTTTCCGTGATTCCATAGCCGGGCAGTACCGCCACGACCTCCTGGGACAGGGCATCTGCCAGCTCTCTGGCCTTTCCGATCAGCTCAATGGCGACCTTCTGAAGCTCGCCGTCCCGCTGCTCGGCAAATACAAATACATTTTTACTCATAGTCTCACCCCCGTCAAATCAAATGCTTTTCCGCCAGCCGGGAGACGATCAGCTCCACAGCCTCGTCGGCGGTCAGATCCTTGTGCAGCTCTCCGGCGCCCTTGGCTTCCTTGGTGGTGGAAACCGCCACATAGGTGGGGGAACCCTTCAGGCCCACGTTGCTCTCGTCTACCACGTCGGCAATATCCGCGTAGGTCATAATCCGGATCTCCTTCCGGTAGGCGTCAAAGCACCCGCCGACGGACATATATCGGGGCTGGTTCAGCTCGCCGATGGCGGTGATGAGACAGGGATAGCGCATACGGATGGTCTGATACCGGTCCTCATACTGCCGCTGCACGGTAATGGAGGAATCCGTGACCTCCACCAGCTTTTCCACATAGGTGGTAACAGGTATCCCCAGGTGAATGGCGATCTGAACGCCCACCTGGGCGGTATCGCCGTCGATGGCCTGCCGTCCGCAGATCACCAGATCCGCCCCCAGCTTTTTCACGGCGCCCGCGACTGCGGAGGAGGTGGCCCAGGTATCCGCGCCGCCCAGCTTCCGGTCCGTCAGCAGCACCGCCTCATCACAGCCCATGGCCAGAGCCTCCCGTAGGGCGATTTCCGCCGAGGGAATGCCCATGGTAATCACGGTGACGGTGGTATCGGGAATCTGCTCCTTGATTTGCAGCGCGGCCTCAATGCCGCATTTATCATCCGGGTTGATAATGGCGGGAACACCGTCGCGGATCAGAGTGTTGGTCTTGGGATCGATCTTGACCTCCGTGGTGTCCGGCACCTGCTTCATACATACAACGATTTTCATATTCTGCCTCCTCGTCACAGGGACCCGGCGATGACCATTCTCTGGACCTCGCTGGTTCCCTCGTAGATCTCGGTGATCTTGGCGTCCCGCATCATGCGCTCCACCGGATAATCCCTGGTGTAGCCGTAGCCGCCGAACAGCTGTACCGCCTTGGTGGTGACGGCCATGGCGGTCTCGGAGGCAAAGAGCTTCGCCTTGGCGGCGTCCACCGCGTAGTTCTCGCCGTTTTGCTTGGTCATAGCCGCCTTGTAGACCAGATACTTGGCCGCCTCTGTCCGGGCGACCATATCCGCCAGCTGGAACTGGGTGTTCTGCTGCTTGAAAATGGTCTTGCCGAACTGCTTGCGCTCCTTGGTGTATTTCACCGTTTCCTCAATGGCGCCCTCTGCCAGGCCCAGGGCCTGGGCGGCAATACCGATCCGGCCGCCGTTGAGGGTGGCCATGGCCAGATTGAAGCCTCTGTTCTCCTTGCCCAGCATATTCTCCTTTGGCACCACACAGTTTTCCATGATGAGCTCACAGGTGGAGGAGCCGCGGATGCCCATTTTCTTTTCATGCTGGCCCACGGAGAAGCCGGGGAAGGTCCGCTCCACGATAAAGGCGGTCAGGCCCCGCTGGCCTCTGGTCTTATCCGTCATGGCAATGATGATAAACACGTCCGCATAGCCCGCGTTGGTGATAAAGATTTTAGAGCCGTTCAGAATGTAGTTCTCCCCGGACGCATCCAGCACCGCCATGGTCTTGACGCCGCCGGCGTCGGTACCCGCGCCGGGCTCTGTCAGGCCGAAGGCGCCCAGCCACTGGCCGGAGCAGAGCTTGGGAAGGTATTTCTTTTTCTGGGCCTCGGTGCCGAAATCATAGATGGGATTGGCGCAGAGAGAGGTATGTGCCGAAACGATGACGCCGGTGGTGCCGCAGACCTTGCTGAGCTCCTCCACGGCCATGATGTAGGACAGATAGGAAGCGCCCTGTCCGCCGTATTCCCTGGGGAAATAGATGCCCATCATGCCCAGCTTTCCCATTTTCTGTACCGTTTCCGCCGGGAAACGCTCTTCTTCATCCACGTCCCCGGCAATGGGCTTTACCTCATTTTCGGCAAAGCTCCGAAGCATCTGCTGTACCAGCTGCTCTTCCTTTGAAAGACGAAAATCCATATTGTCCTCCTTAACTTAGTGTTTGAAAAATCCCTCGCCTGTTTTGTTGCCCAGCTTTCCGGCCCGGACCATCTTCCGCAGCAGCAGAGAGGGCCGGTACTTGGAATCGCCGGTTTCGGCGTAGATGGTCTCCATAATGGCAAGGCAGGTGTCCAGACCGATGAAATCGCCCAGGGTCAGGGGACCCATGGGATGGTTGCAGCCCAGCTTCATGGCGGTGTCGATGTCCTCCGGAGAGGCAACGCCGGTGTACACCAGCTCAACGGCCTCGTTTATCATGGGGATCAGCAGCCGGTTGCAGACAAAGCCGGGAGCCTCCGCCACGGTGACAGGGGTTTTGCCGATTTCCTTGGCCGTCTCAAAAACAGTCTCGTATACCTCGTCAGAGGTATTGCCGCCCCGAATGACCTCGATCAGCTTCATGGCGACCGGGGGATTGAAGAAGTGCATACCAATGACCTGGGCCTTGGACTCCACGGCCGAGGCGATCTCCGTAATGGAGAGGGAGGAGGTGTTTGTGGCCAGAATACACTCAGGTCTGGTCGCCGCGTCCAATTTCTTGAAGATCTGCTTTTTCAGGTCCAGCCGCTCAATGGCAGCCTCCACCACCAGATCCGCGTCAGCGGCACAGCCATACTCCGTGTCGGCGGAGAAGGAAATGCGGCTTTTCAGCTCCTCTACATATTCCGGGGTCATTTTTCCCCTGGCGATCATCTTTTCAAAGCCCTTTTCCAGCGTAGCCTTGGAAGCGGCGATGATCTGGTCATTGATATCGCAGACCGTGACCTGCTTTCCGGCAGTCGCGAATACCTGGGCGATGCCCCGGCCCATCTGGCCGGCGCCGACTACTACGACCTTCTGAATCGTCATAAAAAATACCTCCTGTTATTTGTTCTGAAAAACCTTTTCGGGCTTTTCCGGGTTTTTATCAAGGAAATAGGCCATGCCGTATTTCTGGTCCTCTGTGGCAAAGCAGCTGCCGAACAGCCCTTCCTCCAGCTCCAGCGCCTGGTCCATGGGCTTTTCCAGCCCCTCCCGGATGGCCTTCTTGCAGGCCCGAACCGCAAAGGGCGCGTTTGACGAAATGGTCTTTGCCAGCTTCATGGCCGCGCTCATGAGCTCCTCCTGGGGATAGACGGCGTTCACCAGCCCGATCCGCAGGGCCTCCGGGGCCTTGATATTCTTTGCGCTCAAAATCAGCTGCATGGCCATACCGGGGGAAACCAGCCGGGCCAGCCGCTGGGTGCCGCCAAAGCCGGGGGTGATGCCCAGACCCGTTTCCGGCTGACCGAATACGGCGTTTTCCGAGCAGATCCGGATATCGCAGGCCATGGCCAGCTCATTTCCGCCGCCCAGGGCAAAGCCGTTCACCGCGGCAATGACCGGAATGGGCAGCAGCTCCAGCTTTCGGAATACATCGTTGCCTTTCTTTCCAAAGGCTTCGCCTCCGGCGGCGTCCAGACCGCTCATCTCGCCAATGTCGGCTCCGGCCACAAAGGATCGCTCTCCCGCACCGGTGACGATCAGGCAGCGAACCTCCTCGAGATCCAGAGCGTCCAGCGCCTGCTCCAGCTCCTCCAGGACCTGAGAATTCAGGGCGTTGAGGGCCTTGGGCCGGTCAATGGTCAGGACCGCCACATGGTCTGTGGCTTCTGTGCGAATATACATGGTAAAGACCTCCTTTTCCGTATGTCCCAACGGGACGAATTGTGCGATTTGAACTGTATCCTACAATATGTAGTTTACTGCAATCATCGTTATTTTGCAAGAGAGAACTGCGCCCAAACAGAAAAAAAGGCCGTCTTGGGAGGCGGACATGGAATTTTTCAAATTTTTCACTTGACAAAGGAGAATCAAAATGATAGAATCGCAGAGGTTAGTTGAAACTAATTCTTCGGGACCGTTTTCTTTTCCCTGTTGATTAGTCATAATTAACCGGATGGAACAGGAGCGGGCTTGCTCCTGTCAGATCACTATTTTGATGGAAAAGAGGAATTCAGATGAAAAAATTATTCTCCCTGCTGCTGACGGCGGCACTCTGCGTTGGGGCGTTCACCGGCTGCGGGGACAGCGCCGCCTCGTCTGAGGCCGCGAATAGCGCGGCTGCGGCAAGCGTGCAGACCTCCCAGAACGACGATGCTGCATCCGGCGCTGCGGATCCCGCTGCCGAAGCGGCGGATGCCGCAGCGGTTACATATCCCGTTGAGATCGAAAACGAGCTTGGCGTGACGGTCCTTGAGGAAGAGCCCTGTGCGATCGCGGTGTTTGATGTCGCGATGCTGGACATTCTCGATACGCTGGGCTATGGAGACCGGGTCGTCGCTGTGACCCATGGCCAGGCGTTCCCCGACTATCTCGCCCAGTATGACAGCGACCTGTATGTCAATCTCGGCGGCTTTAAGGATTGGGACGAGGAGGCGCTGAGCAATTCCAATCCCGATCTGATTTTTGCCGGCTTCCGCCAGACGAAGAGCATTGAAACCGTTACCGCAGTTGCCCCGACCATCTACGTTGCGGAAAAGGTGGACGGCAGCGACTCGGCGGTGGACGCCCTCGCATATCGGGTTGATGTGATCACGTCGCTGTACGGGGGTGCGGAAAACGCGGAAACCTATCTCAATGAGATTCGGGAAAAGGTTGCGAAGATCCAGGCGTATACCGCAGAGCATGAAGTGGACTTTGTCATCGTGACCGCCGAAAACGGCGCCCTCAGCTTGGGCGGCAACAGAGCCGACCTGCTGGTGAACGATCTCGGCATGACGTCCCTCAATGAGGACAGTGAGACGATCGGCAAGGGCGGCGAAGCGGCGGAAGGCCAGGGCGGAAATGCGGGTGAGAGCCTCGAAGGTGGCCGCAGCGAGGATGCGGGCGAGAGTCTCGAAGGCGGCCGCAGCGAGGATGCGGGCGAGAGCCTCGAAGGCGGCCACGGCGGCATAGGCAGCGACCTCGAAGGCGGTAGCGGAGCCGGTGAGAGCGGCGAGCGCGGCGGAGAGGCCCTGAGCGAGGAGGATA
>CAZBOR010000088.1:0-7831 GCA_964493585.1 uncultured Oscillospiraceae bacterium | reverse complement strand
CTGCATCAACATTCTGGACACCCCCGGCCACCAGGACTTCTCCGAGGACACCTACCGGACCCTCATGGCCGCGGATTCCGCGGTGATGGTCATCGACGCCAGCAAGGGCGTGGAGGCTCAAACCCGAAAGCTGTTCAAGGTCTGCACCCTGCGGCACATCCCCATCTTTACGTTTATCAACAAGATGGACCGGGACGCCAGGGACCCCTTTGAGCTGTGCGAGCAGATCGAGCAGGAGCTTGGCATCGAGACCTGTCCCATCAACTGGCCCATCGGCTCCGGCAAGGAGTTCCAGGGGGTCTACGATCGGCCCAGCAGTCAGATTCTGTTTTTCTCCGACACCTCCTTCAAGTCCAAGAGCGGCTCGGAGCAGGTAGATCTGGACGATCCCCATGTGGGAGCGCTGATTGGCGATGCAAAATGGCGTCAGCTCCAGGAGGAGGTGGACCTGCTGGGCGCCGGAGCCGAATTTGATCTGGAACGGGTCCGGGCCGGTCAGCAAAGCCCCGTGTTCTTCGGCTCCGCTCTGACCACCTTCGGCGTGGAGCCGTTTCTCAATGAGTTTCTGAACATGACCACCTCGCCGCTGCCAAGGACCGCCGGAGATGAGATTATCGACCCGTTTTCGCCGGACTTCTCCGCCTTTGTGTTCAAAATCCAGGCCAATATGAACAAGGCCCATCGGGACCGCATCGCCTTTCTGCGTATCACATCCGGCAGGTTCCAGCGGGATATGGAGGTCTACCACGTCCAGAGCGGCAGAAAGCTGCGCCTCTCCCAGCCCCAGCAGCTCATGGCCCAGGACCGGGAGATTGTGGAGGAGGCCTATGCCGGGGACATCATCGGCGTGTTTGACCCAGGCATCTACTCCATCGGCGACACGCTGACGGTGCCGGGAAGGATATTTCAGTTTGAGGGCATCCCCACCTTTGCTCCGGAGCACTTCACACGGGTCAGCCCCAAGGATACCATGAAGCGCAAGCAGTTCATCAAGGGTACGGAGCAGATTGCCCAGGAGGGCGCCATCCAGATCTTAAAGGTACCCAACACCGGCATGGAGGAGGTCATTGTGGGCGTGGTCGGCACACTGCAATTTGACGTGTTCCAGTACCGCATGAAAAACGAATACGGCGTGGACCTGAGAATGTACGATCTGCCCTATGAGTATCTGCGGTTCATCACCAGATGCCCCTGTGACCCGGCGGAGCTGAAGCTGTCCTCCGACGCGGAGCTTTTGGAGGACTACGCGGGACACAGTCTGCTGGTGTTCTCCAGCTATTGGTCCATCGACTTCAATCTGAAGAAAAATCCGGGCCTGGAGCTGAGTGAGACCCTCAGCGCGGATGCTTAAAAAAAACATCCTGTCGCACACGGCGGCAGGATGTTTTTTTCTATAAACCGGCAGTCTACCGAAGAAATCCCTCCAGAATCTTCTCCTCCGCCTCCTCGGCGGTGAGGCCCAGGGTCATGAGCTTCAGAATCTGCTCTCCGGCGATCTTTCCGATGGCCGCCTCGTGAATCAGACTGGCATCCACATGGTTGGCGCTGATTTCCGGAATGGACCGGACCTTGGCCTTTCCCATAATGATGGCGTCGCACTGGACATGGCCGAAGCACTGCTCGTTGCCATAGACCCTGGGATAGAACACCTGGGTCGAGGCGTCCTTTGCCACGGACCGGGAGGTGACCTGACAACGGGAGTCCCTTCCGTTTAAGAACACGTCCACCTCGGAATCGGCGGTCTGCTCCCCGTGGGTCATGAGCTTCTCCTGTATCTGCAGCTCCGCCCCGGCCTCCAGCTCGCATCTGGTATAGCGCTTGGTGCTGTCAACGCCGCCGATCTGGCTCATATCCAGAAACACCGTGGAGCCCTCCCCGATGTATAAAATCGTCTGAGGGTCCAGAATTCGGCCTCCTGTGCCGTCCCCCGCGCCAAAGTGCTTCTCCTGATAGCGCACATGACAGTTTTTCCCCACATAGAAGGTATGGATGCCGTTGTGCCTGGAATCCTCGCAGCCGCAGTTGTGGATGCCGCAGCCTGCCACGATGGTCACATCCGCCCCGTCCGCGATGTGGAAGTCGTTATAGACCACGTCCTTCATGCCGCTCTCGGAGATCACCACGGGGATGGACACCGTTTCTCCCTGCGTCCCTTCCTTAATATAGATGTCAATGCCGGGCTTATCCTCCTTCGGCACGATGTCGATATGCTCCGAGGAGTGGCGGACAAAGCCTTTTCCGTTCAGGCGGAGATTATAGGCGCCCTCCGTGGGCATTTTCTTCATATCCGCCACCTTTTCCAGTATCATCTGCTGGACCTGTGTCAATTCCTTCATGTCACTGTTCCTCCATATAGCTGCACTCCCCGGTGGTGTTGGCCAATATCTTCGGAAAAATCTCGCTGACCGGACCCTGCTCCAGAATTCTTCCGTCGGATACCAAAACGATCTCATCGGCCAGCCGGATGATGCGCTCCTGATGGGAGATGATGACCATGGAGGCGTCCGTGCTGCTGTGGATGGCCTCAAATGTCCCGGTGAGGCGACTGAAGCTCCAGAGGTCGATGCCTGCCTCCGGCTCGTCAAAAATCATCACCCGGCCCCGCTTGGCCAGAATCGTGGCAATCTCGATGCGCTTGAGCTCTCCGCCGGAGAGACTGCTGTCCACGTCCCGGTCGATATACTCCCGGCTGCACAGTCCCACCTGCGTGAGAAACTGGCACCCGTCCGACTTGCTGAGGGTCCGTCCCGCAGCGCAGGACAGCAGATCACTGACCTTCATTCCCTTAAATCTGGGCGGCTGCTGAAATCCATAGCTGACGCCCTTCCTGGCCCGCTCTGTGACGGTGAGGTCTGTGATGTCCTCTCCATCCAGAAGTATCCGGCCTTCGTCCGGCTTTTCCACACCCATGATGATCTTCGCCAGCGTGGATTTTCCACCGCCGTTCGGTCCTGTCACCACTAAAAATTGTCCGTCGGGAATGGTCAGCGAGATGTCCTTTATGATTTCCCGGTCCTCCGCCCCCGCGGAAAAGCTGATATGCTTCAATTCCAACATAGCTGTTTTCCTTCGCTTTCTGCTAAAAATAATCGTCCATTAGTATATCATAACGGTATACTTTAGATTGTCAAGTCTCAGATTTCATTTTCTAAAAATTTTCATGTCTCCGGAGCGGAATATTAAATAAAGTATATTTGGGGGAATCGGTTGCTTTTCAAGGGAAAATCTGATATAATAAAGTGTAAAAAAATGATGTGGTTTTCAGTTCTTTTTTTCGACCGGAGAGGAGAAAGCATATGGCATCTGCCACCTATCTGTGGGCAAAGGTCCTGTCCTATATTGAGCAGCAGCACAATGAAGCTCTCATCAGCACATGGTTTGACGACGTGGATGTGGTGGATCTCAGCGGGAATCGTCTTGTCCTGTTCACCCCAAGTCCCTTCCGAAAGCCCGTGCTGGAGCAGCAGTACATCCCTCTGATTCAAGAGGCCATGCTTGCGGTGGGACAGCAGGCGGTGCAGGTCGAAATTTTGGACCAGGACGGTCTGCGGGATTACCGGAAAAAAAGCTCCATTGAGGACCTGGACGCCATCTGGCGGGAGTTCACCTTTGACAGCTTTGTGGTGGGCTCCTCCAACCGCTTCGCCCACGCGGCGGCCGAGGCCGTGGCCAATCAGCGCACGGAGGCCTACAATCCCCTGTTCATCTACGGCGAGAGCGGCCTGGGCAAGACCCATCTGCTCTATGCCATCGCCAACGTCATCAGGGACAACAACCCGGATTATCACATTGTCTACGTCAAGGGCGACCAGTTCACCAACGAGCTGATCGACGCGATTGCCCAGGGCAAAAACGTGGAGTTCCGCAGCAAATACCGGACCGCGGACCTGTTTCTCATGGACGACCTGCAATTCATCGCCGGCAAGGAGAGCACCCAGGAGGAGTTTTTCCACACCTTTAACACCCTCTACGAGCAGAAAAAACAGATCGTCCTGACCTCCGACCGGCCGCCAACGGTCATGAGCAAGCTGGAGGACCGGTTAAAGACCCGGTTTCAGTGGGGTCTGATTGCGGACATTCAGCCGCCGGACTATGAGACCCGCGTGGCCATCATCGAGAAAAAGGCCAGCAACATCGGCCTGCAGCTCCCATCCGACGTGATCTCCTATGTGGCGGAAAACATCACCTCCAACGTGCGTCAGCTTGAGGGGACCGTCAACAAAATCAAAGCCTACCGGGACATCACGGGATTTGAAATCAACCTCACCAATGTGTCCCGTGCCATCAAGGATATGTTCAAGGGCAAGGACAAGGTGCTGCCCACGCCGCAGCTCATCATCTCGGAGGTCGGCTCCTACTACAACATCTCCGAATCCGTCATTCGCGGCACCGCCAGAGATAAGCTCACCGCCGAGGCCCGGCAGATCTCCATGTATCTGATCCGCAAGCTCACCACGCTGAGCCTGGAGGATACCGCGTCCGAATTTGGCAAGGACCACACCACCGTCATGCACGCCATGCGAAAAATGGAGTGCAAGCTCCCCTCCAGCGAGCATCTGCAGACCGTCATCAAAGAGGTCACTGCCAATATCAACGGCAAGCTCTGATTTTTTGCGCCCTGTTTTTTCACATTTCCACGTGAAAAGCGATGTGAATCCATTGTGGAAAGACGATTTTCACAAAAAACCGGAGAGATTCTGTGGAAAAGGTCTGAATTTATCCACAAATGGGAAAGAATAAAATATCGTGAGATTTCACGGAATTTCCCGCTTTTCCACCGTTTCCACCGACTCTACTACGATTACTAAAAAAATATTGTTATTTTACTTAAAAAGAGAGCAATCTCACGATATTCCGGCTGTCCGCACGGCCCGTCCATGTGGAAAACCGCCGGAGGAAAGGACCGCGATCTATGATCCATTTTACCTGTGAAAAGGAGAATCTGATCTCCGCCATCTCCATGGCGTCGAGAACCGTGTCCCAGAAAAGCACCATCTCCGTCCTGGAGGGGCTTCTGGTCACGGCCGGAACGCTGCTGACCGTCACCGGCTACAATCTGGAAACGGGCATCTCCGTATCCATGGAGGCCAACATTCAGGAGCTGGGAGCCGCCGTATTCCCGTCGAAGCTCTTTGGCGAAATCGTGCGGAAGCTGCCCGACGACACCGTGACCGTTTCGGTGGACGACAGCTACCGGGTGAAAATCGTCAGCGGCATCAGCTCCTTTTCCATTATGGCCTCCCCGGCGGACGATTATCCGTCCCTGCCGGATGTGGAGTATGACAAGGGCGTCAGCATCCCGCAAAACGTGCTGAAAAACATGATTTCCGGTACCATCTTCTCCGTCAGCGAAAACCAGGCCAGACCCATCCAGACCGGGTGCAAGTTTGAAATCGAGAAGGACACCATCACAGTCGTGGCGGTGGACGGCTTTCGTCTGGCCATGCGGCGGGAGAAAATCGACAACCCGGAGGAGAGAACGCTGTCCTTTGTGGCGCCGGCCGCTGCCCTGAGAGAGGTGGAAAAGCTGCTGTCCGACACAGACGAGGACGCGACCTTCACTCTGGGGACCCGGCACCTGATGTTCCAGATCGGCAGCGCCACGCTGGTCTGCCGTCTGCTGGAGGGGGAGTTCCTGGATTGGCGGCGGGTGCTACCCGTGGACAATCCCATCCGTCTGGCGGTGAATGTCAGCAGCATGACCCAGTCCCTGGAGCGTGTCAGCCTCATCGTGTCCGAAAAGATCAAAAGCCCGGTACGGTGCAGCTTCGGCGTGGATGTGGCGGCCTTCCGGACCTCCAATACCATCGGCAACGCCTATGACGAATGCCCCACGGCCGGCGACGGCAAGGACCTGGAAATCGGCTTCAACTGCAAATACCTGCTGGACGCCCTGCGGGCGGTCCCCACGGAGAACATCTCCCTGGAGCTGAAAACCAATCTCTCCCCGGCGGTCATCAATCCCTGCGAAGGGGATAAGTTCACCTATATGGTGCTGCCGGTGCGGCTGAAGGCGGAGTAGCATATGAAAGTCAAGAAAACCACGGCTCCTGTGGAGCAGAGCATTCCCATCACCACGGAGTTCATCAAGCTGGAGGCGTTTCTGAAGCTCGCCGGCGCGGCGGAGACAGGCGGCGAGGCCAAAAACCGTATTCAGAATGGCGACGTTCTGGTGGACGGCGAGGTCTGCACCATGCGGGGCAAAAAGCTGAGGCCGGGCATGGCCGTTTCCATAGACGGCAGCGTCTACAGGGTCGCCGTATGCGGGTAGCCCGTCTGGCTCTGCAGAATTTCCGCAGCTACGCGGACATGGATATGGCGTTTGATCCGGGCGTGAACCTGATCGTGGGGGACAATGCCCAGGGAAAGACGAATCTGCTGGAGGCGCTGGTGTATCTCTCCCAGGGCGGCTCCTACCGCACCCGGCGGGAGGAGGAGCTGATCCGCTGGGATGCGGAGTACGCCAGGATGGAGGCGGAGGTCGTCAATGCCCGGCGGACGGTGAATCTCGTCTACGCCATGTACCGGGGGCCGCGCCGGCGGCAGATATTGCTCAACGGCGTGAAGCAGAAGAATGCCGGGGAGGCCCTGGAGAGCCTGACCACAGTTCTGTTCTGCCCGGAGGACCTGCAAATACTCCGGGCGGGCGCTTCTGCGCGGCGGCAGTTTCTGGACAGCGCCATTTCCCAGCTTCGGCCCCAGTACAAAAGGGCTATCCTCGCCTACCAGAAGCTCTATGAGAACAAGAGCCGGATTCTGCGGGACCATTTTCTAAAGCCCAGCCTGCTGGAGACGCTGCCGGACTTCAACCGGCAGATGGCCATGACCGGCGCGGCCATCATCGGTTATCGGGCCAGATACTGCGAAAAGCTGGGATTGCTGGCGGAGAAATACCATGGCATATGCTCCGGAGAAAAGGAACGGCTTACCATTCGGTATCAGACGGTGTCCAGCGTGGACGACCCCTTTGCCCCAAAGCAGACCGTATTCAGACAGCTTATGGAGCATCAGGAGCGCCACTGGCAGGCGGAGCTGGAGAGCGGCCGCTGCCTGACAGGGCCTCACAAGGACGACTTTGAGGTTTTTCTGGACGGCAGGAGCCTCAAGAGCTTCGGCTCCCAGGGGCAGACCCGGACGGCGGCCATCGCCCTAAAGCTCAGTGAGCGGGAGATTGCCAGGGACGACACCGGGGAGGAGCCGGTGCTGCTGCTGGACGATGTGCTGTCGGAGCTGGACCAGGGCCGGCAGGATTTTATCCTCAATGAGATACGCTCCGGCCAGGTGTTTATCACCTGCTGTGAGACGGAAAAGGTCACCACCGCCGGTCGGGTGTTCTTCGTGAAAGACGGAAAGCTGACGGCGGAGTAAACCTTCCCCTGGGGGAAGGTGGATTGCCCGAAGGGCAAGACGGATGAGGGTCGGAGGCAGAGGTATGAAGGAAGGCATGAAAAAAAGAGCCCAGGACCTCAGAAAAAATGCGACCACAGAGGAAAATAAGCTATGGTATCAATATCTTCGGACGTATCCGGTCCAATGGAACCGGCAAAAGATTATCGGTGGATATATTGTTGATTTTTATTGCCATCAGGCAAAGCTGATAATCGAGCTGGACGGTTCTCAGCATTCTGAAGAAGAAGCTGCAAAATATGATGAGGTTCGGACAGCGTATTTAGGTGGTTTGGACTTAAAGGTCATACGGTTCACAAATACGGATATCAACCGGCGGTTTCGTGGGGTATGTGAGCAGATAGATTTGGAGGTTTATGAGCGGATGAAATAGTCCCTCATCCGTCTCGGCTTCGCCGAGCCACCTTCCCCCAGGGGAAGGTTT
>CAZBOR010000087.1:0-7899 GCA_964493585.1 uncultured Oscillospiraceae bacterium | reverse complement strand
ACGGCATGATCCAGGAGCACAAGGCCAAGGGAGAGACCGTGTTCTCCGGCGCGGACGCCTTTAAGCTCTACGACACCTATGGATTCCCCATCGACCTGACCATGGAGATGGCAGAGGACGAGGGCATGACGGTGGACCAGGAGGCGTTCCACGGACTGATGGAGGAGCAGCGGGTCCGGGCGAGAAAGGCCCGCGAGGCGCTGGGCGACCTGGCCTGGGCCGGCATCGACCTGGGCCTGGACGGTACGCCCACCACCTTCACCGGCTATGGCAGTCTCACCGGCAGCGGCAAGATCCTTGCCATCGTCACGGACGGCGAGCTCTGCTCCTCCATCCGCGGGGGAGAGGAGGGCATTCTGGTGCTGGACCAGACGCCCTTCTACGCGGAGATGGGCGGCCAGTCCCCGGACCACGGCACGATCCGTCTGGGCGAAAGCGTGTTCACCGTCACCAACGTCCAGAAGGACAAGGCGGAGAAGTACCTGCACTATGGCGTCCTGACGGCCGGCCGGCTGGCGGTGGAGGACGTGGTGACGGCCCAGGTGGACGCCGAGCGGCGCATGGCCATCTCTCGCGCCCACTCCGCCACCCATCTGCTCCAGGCCGCGCTGCAAAAGGTCCTGGGGGACCATGTACACCAGGCCGGCTCCCTCAACAGCCCCGACCATCTGCGCTTTGACTTCACCCACTTCTCCGCCATCACGGAGGAGGAGCTGAAGGCTGTCACCATGCTTGTCAACGATGCGATCCTGGACGGATTGGACATTGAAACAAAGGTCATGCCCATCGACCAGGCCCGGAAGGAGGGCGCGATGGCCCTGTTCGGGGAGAAATACGGCGACGAGGTCCGGGTCGTCAGCATGGGCGAGGTGTCCAAGGAGCTTTGCGGCGGCACCCACCTCACCAATACCGCCAAAATCGGCTCCTTCTGCATCGTCAGCGAGGGGTCCGTGGCCTCCGGCGTGCGCCGGATCGAGGCGCTGGTGGGCAAGCTGAATCTGGATCTGGCGGAAAAGCACACCAGGATGATCCGGACGCTGGCCAGTGAGCTGAAAACCACCTCCGCTGAGCTGCTCCCCAGAATCGAGCAGATGCTCAAGGAGGCCAAGGAGCAGCGGCAGCAGCTCGACCGGCTCCAGAGCAAGCTGCTGGCCAGCGATGCCGAGCGGTTCCTCTATGCCGCCAAGAAGGTGGAGGGCCTCAACGTCATCACCACCACCCTCAGCTCCATGAGCGCCGGCGCGCTGCGGAAGATCGGCGATATGCTCCGGGAGAAGGACGAGACCGTGGTTGCGGTGCTGTCCTCGGTCACGGACGGCAAAATCACCTTTAACGCGGTCTGCGGCAAGAAGGCCGTGGCGGCGGGCATCCGGGCGGGAGATTTGATCCGCACCGTCACCGCCATCACCGGAGGCTCCGGCGGCGGCAAGCCTGAATCCGCCATGGGCGGCGGCAAGGACCCGCTGATGCTGGATAACGCGCTGGCCGTGGTGGACAACTTCGTGTCTGAGCACATCAAGAAGTAATGCCGGTCTCCGCTGAAAAACGTGTCAGAACGCGCTTTTTCGCGGCGGCAGATCGCGGAGCGATTTCTCTCTGAGGAGAGAAATCAGAGAACAGAATAAGGAGGAACGGTCATGGACGACTGCATTTTCTGCAAAATTATCAAGGGGGAGATCCCCACGACCAAGGTGTATGAGGACGAGCTGTGCTTTGCCTTCCGGGACATCGAGCCACTGGCGCCCAACCACTTTCTGGTGGTTCCCAAGGCCCATGTGGCCTCGGCGGCGGAGGTCTCCGGGGAGATGGAGGCCGTGGTGGGCCACATCTACGGGGTCATCGCCAAGCTGGCCGGGGAGATGGGCTTTGCCCAGGGCTTCCGGGTGGTGACGAACTGCGGCGCTGATGCGGGCCAGACCGTGCAGCATCTGCACTTCCATGTGCTGTCGGGCAAAAAGCTGGGGAGCTTCAACTGACCCATGAGGGCTGTCCCCGGCGTTCCCGCCGGCCAATGGGATCATCGCCGGGAGGAGGGGACAGTATGCGGATATTGCTGAGATTTTCCGGGGCCTTTGCGGCGGCGTGTATGCTGGCCCTGTGCCTGACGGGTCCCTGGCTGGGGATCGGGCTGGGCCTGACGGCGGCAGCGGCGCTGCTGCTCTTTCGGAGGCGGCCCCTGGGCATCCTGGCTCTGGGCCTGGGCCTTGGTCTGCTGTGGACCCTGGGCTACCGGCAGGTGGCGGAGCGGCCCGTCGCCGCGCTGGAGGGTGGCGTCCTGGAGATATTCGGTACCGCCACGGACTACAGCACGCCCACCGCCTACGGCGTCCGTGTCCCGGCGGTGATCTCGGATGGGGACAGCTCCGTCCGGGCGATGGTGTGGCTTGACACGGAGGAGGAGCTGTCCCCCGGCGACGGCTTTACCGTGTCGGCCGCTCTGCAGGAGGCCTCCAGCTATTACAGGAGCCAGGGGATATTGCTGCTGGCGTATGGCAGGGGAACGCCGGAGCTTTCCCGCGCCGAGGCCGTGCCGCTGCGCTATCTGCCCCGCCGAATCGCCCACCGGCTGGAACAGTCCCTGGAGGCGTGTGTGCCGGAGGACGCGGTGGGCTATGCCGTGGCGCTGGTCACTGGAAATCGGACCGGCCTCACCAATTTGCAGCGGGAGCAGCTCAAGGCCGCCGGAATCTACCATATGCTGGCCCTGTCCGGGCTGCATATGACCGTGCTGGTGGGGATCGTCGCCTGTCTGCTGCGGAGAAAGCGTCACCGCGCCATGGTGGGGATCCCCCTGTGCGTGGCCTTTGCGGTGGTGACGGGGGCCAGCCCCTCTGTGGTTCGGGCGGCGGTGATGCAGTGCATGGTGCTGGCGGCGCCGCTGCTGGGCAGGGAGGAGGACACGCCCACCTCTCTGGGCGTCGCCGCCCTGGGGATGGCGGTGCATGATCCCTTCTGCCTCTTAAACTGGGGACTTCAGCTCAGCTTCGCGTCCATGGCGGGACTGCTGCTGCTGTCGGACCGCATCTATGGGGCTCTGGACCGGCGGCTGGGGAAGGGAAGGCCGCTAAGCCGTGCGGTGCTGGCCTCGTTGTCGTCTGTGCTCGGCGCGACGGCGTGCTCCGCTCCGCTGCTGATGGCCTATTATGGGAGCCTTTCCCTGGCGTCGCCGCTGACCAATCTGCTGACAGGCTGGATGGTGGCCTGGTGCTTTCGGGGAAGTCTGCTGACGGCGCTGGTGGGGCTGGTGCTGCCCACGGCCGGAACGGGTCTGGGATGGCTGCTGGCCTGGGGCATCCGGTATATCCAGGCGGTGGCCGCCATATTGTCCAGAGTTCCCGTTCTGTCCGCCGGTTCCGTCTACGGAAATGGATGGGTGTGCCTGGTCTATGTACTGGCGGCGGTGACGGTGCTGTCGCCAAAGGGAAAGCGTCGAGTGCTGATCCCCGCCTGCTGCGCCGCGAGCGCCCTGGCGGTGTGCCTACTGCTGACGGCGTTGCCCGTAAGCGGTCTGGAGCTGACGGCGCTGGACGTGGGTCAGGGACAATGCCTGATCTTCACCTGCGGGAGCCAGACCGCGGTGGTGGACTGCGGCGGGAGCTATGGCGACGGCTGCGGTGATCTGGCCGCCGAGGCGCTGGCCGGAAGGGGACGGGTGGACGTGCTCCTTGTGACCCATTACGACAGCGACCACATCGGCGGCGTGGAGGAGCTGCTTCAGCGGGTCCCGGTGTCGCTTCTGCTGCTGCCCGATATGGAGCAAGAGTCCCGGCAGGCGCTGGTCGCGTCGGCCCAGGCGGCGGGGACCGAGGTGCTGCTGGTGGACCGGCGGATGACCGTGAGCCTGGGCTCCGGGGAGATCACCGTGTTCCCGCCGGTGGACCCTCTGGGCGGCAACGGCGGGCTCAGCCTGCTTGCCCGGTCCGGGGAGTTCCGGGTGCTGGTGACGGGGGACATGGACGCGGAGCAGGAGGCGCTGCTGCTCCGGCAGCAGACGCTTCCGGAGGTGGATATTCTGGTGGCGGGGCATCACGGCGCCGCCTCCAGCACCAGCCAGGCGCTGCTGGATGCGACGGCGCCCAAAGCGGTGGTCATCTCCGTGGGAGAAAACAACTACGGTCAGCCGGCCCAGGCGACGCTGGAGCGCATTATGGCCGCCGGCGCGGCCATATACCGCACAGACCAATACGGAACGGTCAGACTGAAGGGGGCGTGAGCATGGCAAAAAGCAGGAAATCCGCCGGGGCGGAGGGCTACAACACCCTTAAGGCGGAGATGAAGGCCGGGACCTTCCGCAGCCTCTATATCTTCTATGGAGAGGAGCACTATCTGCTGGAGTACTATCGCCAGCAGATGCGGAAAAAGCTGGTTTCCGGTCCGGCGGAGGATTTCAACTACCATCGGTTCCAGGAGGAAAACTGGGACGTGGACGCGCTGGCCGAGGCGGTGGAGGCCATCCCCATGATGAGCGAGAGAAGCATGGTGGAGATCATCGACATCGACCTCTTTGGGCGCGGCGAGAGCGAGCGGACCAAGCTCACGGAGCTGTTTGCCGCTCTGCCGGACTACTGTACCGTGGTTTGCGTCTATGACGCGGTGGACTGGAAGCCGGATAAGCGCATGAAAAAGCTGTGGGCCGCCATAGACGGCGCGGCGCTGCAGGCGGAGTTTCCCAAGCAGCCGGAGTCCCAGCTCATTCCCTGGATACGGCGGCACCTGGCCGCCGGGGAAAAGACCATCAGCGACGAGCTGTGCCGTTATCTGATCCTCCAGACCGGCGGCTCCATGACGGTGCTGGCGGCGGAGCTGGAAAAGCTCCTGTGCTATTCGGACCAGGCGGAGCTGACCCGCCACGACATTGACGCGGTGGTAATCCCGGTCATGGAGGCGGCCATCTTCGACATCACCAAGGACATCGGCGCCAGACGCTTTGACGCGGCACTGCAAAAGCTGCGGGACCTGCTGCGCCAGGACACGGAGCCCATCGCCATCAACGCGGTCATTGGCCGTCAGCTCCGGCAGCTCTATGGGGCCAAGGTCCTGGCAGAGCACAAGCGGAGCGCCTATGACCTGGCAAAGCTATACGGCCTGTGGGATTCCGCCGCCAGGGAGATCTACAGTCAGGCCGGAGGCTTTCGCAAGCAGCTTCTCAGGCAGGCGGTGCTTCTCTCGGCGGAAACGGACTACGCCATGAAAACCTCCGGGGGAGAGCAGGATAAGCTGCTGGAGCTGCTGATTCTGCGGTTGGCCCAGGACTGCGGAGGCGCGGCATGAGGCCCCGGATACGGGAGGCCATTCTGGTGGAGGGCCGATACGACAGGAACACTCTGAGCCAGGTGGTGGAGGCGTCCATTCTGGAATCCGGCGGCTTTGAGATACTGAGGGACCGGGAGAAGCTGCAATTTCTCCGCCTGGTGGCGGAAAAACAGGGTCTTGTGATCTTCACGGACAGCGACGGCGCGGGCTTTCTGATCCGCAACCGGCTCAAAAGTATGCTCCCGCCGGAGCGGCTGCTCCAGGCCTACATTCCGGAGGTCCCCGGCAAGGAGAAGCGCAAGCGCCAGGGCGGCAGGGCCGGACTTCTGGGTGTGGAGGGCATGACCCCGGCGGTCCTTCTGGAGGCCCTTCGGCGCAGCGGCGCCCACTTTCTCAGGGAGGACCAGACCCGCCCATATGGCGGCATCACCCGGCAGGACCTCTTTGCCCTGGGGCTGACGGGAGGTCAGAACAGCGCCGCACGGCGGGACCGGGTCAAGCTGGCCCTGTCTCTGCCGCGGAATCTGGGGACCGGAGCCTTTCTGGAGGCGCTGAACCTTGTGACAGACCTGGAAACGCTGACGCTCCTGGCCGGAGAAGCGCAAAAAACGGATACCGGGATTCGGAAAGCGGGGGTATGAAAGCGATGGAATTTTCAAAACGCATGGACCGATTTGGCGAGTCTGTGTTTACCGTACTCAAGAACCGGCGAACCGCCGTGGAGGCCAGAGGCCGGGAGGTCATCGACCTGTCCATCGGCGCGCCCAATATCCCGCCTGCGCCCCATATTATGCGGGTGCTTAGTCAGGAGGCGCTGAAGCCGGAGAACTACGTCTACGCCATTGTGGACCAGCCGGAGCTGCTGGAGGCGGCGGCCGCCTGGTACCGCCGGCGCTACGGCGTGGCGCTGGACCCGGCCACGGAGATCACCAGCGTGCTGGGCTCCCAGGAGGGGCTGAGCCATATCGGGCTGTCCATTCTCAATGAGGGGGATGTGGCGCTGGTGCCGGAGCCGTGCTATCCGGTGTTTGCGGACGGCGCGGCCCTGGCGGGCGCGGAGCTGCACTATATGCCGATGCGGGAGGAGAACGGCTATATCATCGACCTGTCCGCCATCCCGGAGGACGTGGCCCGTCGGGCCAGGCTGATGATCGTCTCCTATCCCAACAACCCCACCTGCGCCCTGGCGCCCGACAGCTTCTATGAGGCGCTCATCGCCTTCGCGAAGCGCTATGACATCCTGGTGATCCACGACAACGCCTACTCGGAGCTGGTGTACGATGGAGCTGTCTGCGGCAGCTTCCTGCGGTTCCCCGGAGCCAGGGAGGTGGGCGTGGAGTTCAACTCCCTGTCCAAGACCTATGGCATGGCGGGGGCGCGTGTGGGCTTCTGCCTGGGCAACCGGGAGGTGGTGGGCAATCTGCGGACATTGAAATCCAACCTGGACTTTGGCATCTTCCTGCCCATCCAAAGGGCGGCGATCGCGGCCATCACCGGGGACCAGAGCTGCGTGGAGGAGGTCCGCCGTGCGTATACCCGCCGCCGGGATTTTCTGGTGGAGGAGCTGGGCAGACTGGGCTGGCACATCGAAAAGCCGGCGGGTACCATGTTCGTCTGGGCGAAGCTCCCGCCGGCCTGGACCTCCAGTGAGGAATTCTGCATCGCCCTGCTGGAGCAGGCGGGCGTATTGGTGACGCCGGGCAGCGCCTTTGGCGCGCTGGGCGAAGGGTATGTGCGGTTCGCGCTGGTGCGGACCGAGGAAGAGATGCGCCGGGCCTTTGACCGGATCGGCGCCAGCGGCGTACTGGAGGGCAGCGTATGAAAATCGGAGTGATCGGCACGGGAAACATGGGCGGCGCGCTGATGGACGCCTTCTGTCAGGATCGGGGCAATCAGCTCCGGGCCTGCAATCACGGCCGGGAGAAGCTGGAGGCCGTGTGCCGCCGGACCGGCGCGGAGATGGCGGAGAGCGTCCCGGAGGCGGCGAAGGGAATGGACCTGGTGCTGCTGGCGGTGAAGCCTCCGGTGGTGCCGACGGTGCTGGAGGCGCTGAAGCCGGTGCTGGAGCCGGAGCAGCTTCTGGTGTCCGTGGCGGTGGGACTGCCCATCAGCTCCTATACGGCAGTCCTTGGCCGGGATAAGAAGGTGATCCGGGCCATGCCGAATACGCCTGCTGCGGTCCGGGCGGGCATGACGGCCTTCTCCTTTGGCGATCAGGTCACGGAGAAGGACCGGCAGAGGGTGCTGGACCTGTTCTCCCTGGCGGGCGGCACGGCGGTGGTGCCGGAGCGGCTCATGAACGCCGTGTCCGCGCTGACGGGCAGCAGTCCGGCCTATGTGTATATGTTGATCGAGGCCATGGCGGACGCGGGCTGCTATGCGGGGATCCCCAGGGACCAGGCCTATCAGATGGCCGCCCAGGCGGTGCTGGGGTCCGCGAGAATGGTGCTGGAAACGGGCAAGCATCCGGGACAGCTCAAGGACGAGGTCTGCTCTCCGGGCGGCACCACCATCCGGGCGGTGGCGGAGCTGGAAAAGCGCGGACTACGCAGCGCCGTCATCGAGGCCGTCAAAGTCTGCGTGGACGCGGCGGAAACGCCGCAGGGGTAGAGAGAAAGGCGCGTGCCGAGAAAACGGCACGCGCCT
>CAZBOR010000086.1:0-8042 GCA_964493585.1 uncultured Oscillospiraceae bacterium | reverse complement strand
CTCAGAGAACCGGCGGGTGGTGCGAGCCGGCGGCGATGCTCCTGTGTATAGCTCACCCCGGAGCTGTCTGCCCGAATCCTTAGGGCAGGACGGCTGACCCCGTTACAGGTCTAAGCCTTACATGAGGCTGAGGGCCGGATTTCCGGCTGAACCGGGTGGTACCGCGTAGATGCATTTTACGCCCCGGAACGCAGAGCGCGTTCCGGGGCTTTTGCACGTCATGCCGCCCGGTCCCAAACGCATAAACAACGCCTATTTCTATAGTATCGACATCAAGGAGGAATTTATGATGAAACCAGGCTGTCAGAAATACATTCCCTATCAGCCCATCGCCCTGCCCGACCGGACATGGCCCAACAAGGAGATCAAGCAGCCCCCTGTGTGGTGCAGCGTGGACCTGCGGGACGGCAATCAGGCGCTAATCAACCCCATGAACCTCCAGGAAAAGCTGGAGATGTTCCACACGCTGGTGGACATCGGCGTGAAGGAGATCGAGATCGGCTTTCCCTCCGCCTCGGAGACAGAATATGAGATCTGTCGGGAGCTGATCGAGGGCGGACACATCCCCGACGACGTGACCATCCAGGTGCTGGTCCAGGCCCGGCCCCATCTGATCCAAAAGACCTTTGAGGCCATTCAAGGCGCGAAAAACGTCATTCTCCACTTCTACAACTCCACCTCCACTCTCCAGCGGAAGGTGGTCTTTAAGATGGACACCGACGGCATCACGAAAATCGCCACCGACGCCGCAGACCTGATCTACGAGCTGAGCCAGCCCGTCATCGCCTCCGGCATGAACCTCCGCTACGAGTATTCCCCGGAGTCCTTCATGGGTACGGAGATGGACTACGCCGTGGAGATCTGCCAGGCGGTGCTGGAGCATCTCCACGCCACCCCGGAGAATCAGGTCATATTAAACCTGCCCTCCACTGTGGAGAACATGATGCCCAACTACTTCGCCGACTGCATCGAATACTTCATCCGCAAGCTGCCCTCCCGGGATTGCGCTGTGATCTCCCTGCATCCCCACAACGACCGGGGCGAGGGCGTGGCCACGGCGGAGCTGGGCCTGCTGGCCGGAGCGGAGCGCATGGAGGCCACGTTGTTCGGCAACGGAGAGCGCACCGGCAACGTGGACATGGTGACGCTGGCCATGAATATGTACACCCAGGGGGTGGACCCCAAGCTGGACTTCTCCGACATCAATAAAATCAAGGAGGTGTACGAGCGCTGCACCCGGATGCGGGTGGACGCGCGCCAGCCCTATGTGGGCCAACTGGTGTTCACCGCCTTCTCCGGCAGCCATCAGGACGCCATCAACAAGGGCGTACAGTATATGAAGGAATCCGGCTCGGAGATGTGGGAGGTCCCGTACCTGCCCATCGACCCGGCCGATGTGGGCCGCCAGTACGAGCCGATCATCCGCATCAACTCCCAGTCCGGCAAGGGCGGCGCGGCGTTCGTCATGGAGAACAACTTTGGCTATACACTGCCAAAGGCCATGCACCCGGAGTTCGGCGCCATCGTCCAGAGGGAGACCGACCGCCTGGGTACGGAGCTGCTGCCCAGCCAGATTTTCGAGCTGTTCGACAGGAACTATCTGGAGGTGGACAAGACCTATACCCTGCTGCGCCACACCTTTACCGAGTCCGGCGTTCACGGGGAAACCTCCCGTGTGGGCTTCTCCGGCGCGCTGGGCTACAAGGGCCGGGAGCTGGAGCTGTCCGGCGAGGGCAACGGACCCATTGACGCCTTCTTCAACGCCATCTCCAGCTTTGAGATCGGCAAATTCCACTTTGTGGACTACTCGGAGCACGCCATCACCTCCGGCTCCGATTCCCAGGCCGTGTGCTATATCCACCTGACCACGCCCGACGGCAAGGACGCCTTTGGCGTGGGCAAGAGCCACAACATCAACCGGGCCTCCCTGCGGGCCATTCTGTGCGCCATCAACCGGGCCATTATTGCCAAGGACGGCAAGGCGGACCGTTGATCCGGAGCCCGAAATTTGTACAAAATGTCCCTTGCATTTTCCCACAGCAGATGGTAAAATGACAATCGTAAAAATGCCGTTCGGGGCCTACCGGACGGCATTTTCTTTAAGGCCCGGCGGATGGGTAAAAGAGATGTTAACTCAGAGTTACCAGCTCCCCACGGGAAGGACAAATGTCCTCCTGCGTGTAACGATGCCGGCTGTAAAAAGTTGCCTTTTGTCAATGTTGAATGATTCCGCCGCAAAACTGTTTGCATTTTTTGTGAAGTTCTCTCAGTACCATTTGGCGGCGGAAGCAGGTATAATTTACTATAGATAGACACATCCTCTGGATAGCCGGTCTCCGGCGTCCCGGATGATAAATATGTCAATATTTCAAATAAGGGCGGTGATATTATGTCTCTGGATGCCATGAAAAAAGTCGCGGAAGCGGAAGCCTCCGCCAAGCAGGCCACGCAGGAGGCAAACGCTGAGGCCAAACAGCTGATTGCCGGCGCCGAGGCCGACGGTCGGGCCTCCTATGAGGCGAAAAAGGCTCAGGCGGACGCTGCGGTCAAGCAGCTGATGCAGGAGGCCGAGGAAACGGCCGCAGCCAATGCGGAGAAAACCATGCATCATGCAGAAAACCAATGCGCCGTGCTCCGGGCGCGTGCGGAGGGCCGGCTTGACGAGGCCGCCAGGTGCATTGTAGAAAGGATCGTGATGGGCTGATATGGCAATCGTAACAATGAAACGGCTGCACATTCTGGCTCTTGAGTCCGACCGCGACATACTCTTTGACCGCTTGCAGCAGCTCGGCTGCGTGGAGGTGTCGGAGCAGTCCGATAAGCTCTCCGACCCGGACTGGGCCGGTCTGGTGCATCCCGACGAGAGCCGCCTGTCCCAGCAGCAGTCCCAGCTGGAGCTGGTCAGCGAGGCCCTCTCCACGCTGGCACAGTACGCGCCCGTCAAAAAGAAGCTGCTGTCCTCCCGGCCTCAGGTCAAGGCGGCGGAGCTGTTTGACGACAGCACCCTGGCCAGGACCATGCAGACCGCCCGGGAGCTTCACGCCTACAGCCAGGATCTGGCGGAGGCATCCGGCCAGGCCCAGAAGCTCACGGCTCAGCGCAAGACCCTGGAGCCGTGGACCAGCCTGGACGTCCCCCTGAACACCCAGCCCACCGGGGCGCTGTACACAGCCTTTGGCATGATCCCCGCGGGCATCGACCTGGAGGACGTCAGAAAGGACCTGCGGCTCCACGCCGACACGGCGGAGCTGATGCTGGCCTCCTCGGACAGCGAGATGCACTATCTGTTCCTCATGTGCCACACCGCGCAGGCGGAGGAGGCCATGGACGTGCTCAAGACCAGCGGCTTCAGCACCGCCACCTTCAAGGGCATCCACGGCACCGCCGGCGAGACCATCGCTCTGGTGTCTCAGGAGCTTCAGACCCTGGAGGCCCAAAAGAGCAGCCTGCTGGAGACACTCTCCTCCTATCAGGCCGCCAACGCCCCCATGCAGCTCGCCTATGATCGGATCTCCCAGGAAATCCAAAAGGAGCAGTGCAAGGAGCGTCTGCTGGCCATGGACCAGACCTTCCTTTTGGAGGGCTGGGTCAGCGAGCCGAGCGTTCCGGCGCTGGAATCGCTGCTTGCACAGTTTGACTGCGCCTACGACCTCACGACGCCCTCGGAGGAGGAATACCCGGAGGTCCCGGTACAGCTCAAAAACGGCAAGCTGGCGGAACCGCTCAATGCGGTCACGGATATGTACGCCCTGCCCATGTACGGGTCCCTGGACCCCAACCCTCTGATGGCGCCGTTCTTCATCCTGTTCTTCGGCATGATGATGGCGGATATGGCCTACGGGCTTCTGATGTTCTTCGGGTGTATGTTCGCCATCCGCAAGATGCGTCCCAAGAGCGGGACCTTGCATCTGCTGCGCCTGATGCAGTACTGCGGCGTCACGGCCTTCCTGTTTGGCGCTGCCACCGGCGGCTTCTTCGGCGACATGATCCCCCAGCTTGTGGAGATGGTCTCCGGCAAGGAGATCACGCTGCCCCACCTGTTCTCTCCCGTGGACGACGCGGTGGCGGTGCTGGTCGGGTCCCTGGCGCTGGGCCTCGTCCAGATCCTCACCGGCATGGGCATCAATATGTACAAGCAGATCAAGCGCGGCCAGGTGATGGCGGCTCTATGCGGCCAGGGCGCGTGGTATGTGGTCTTTATCCTGATCGGCGTGGCCGTCCTGACCGGAGCCGTAAAGCCCTGCATTATCGCCATTGTTGTGGTCCTGGTTCTGACCCAGGGCTATGGCAAAAAGGGAATCGGCGGCAAGCTTGCCGGCATTGGCGGCTCCCTGTACAACAACATCACCGGATATTTCAGCGACATCCTCTCCTATTCCCGGCTCATGGCCCTGATGCTCTCAGGCGCTGTGATTGCCCAGGTGTTCAACACGCTGGGCGCCCTTACCGGCAACGTCGTGGGATTTTTTATCGTTGCCATGGTGGGGAATGCCCTGAACTTCGCCCTAAACCTGCTGAGCTGCTATGTCCATGACCTGCGGCTCCAGTGCCTGGAGTTCTTCGGGTATTTCTATGAGGACGGCGGCAAGCCCTTCCAGCCTGTTTCCGTTAATACAAAATATGTAGATATTATTCCATAAGGAGGAACTAACAATGAGTTTTATTGAAAATTTTGGTGGTCTGACGATCGCTCTGCTTGGCTCCGGCCTGGCAGTCCTGCTCTCCTGCATCGGCTCCGCAAAAGGCACCGGTATTGCCGGTGAGGCCGGCACGGGCGTCCTCAGCGACGACCCCTCCAAGTCCGGTAAGGTCATGATCCTTCAGCTTCTCCCCGGCACCCAGGGCCTGTACGGTCTGGTGGTCTGGTTCATCGCTCTGATCCAGATGGGCGTGTTCGCCGGCACCGCCAGCGGCATGACCGTCACCGAGGGCTTCCAGTACTTCGCGGCCTGCCTGCCCATGGCGCTGGGCGGCCTGCTCTCCGCCATCTACCAGGGCCGCGTGGCCGCCGGATGCATGAACATCCTGGCCAAGAAGCCCAACGACTGGGCCAAGGGCCTGATCCTCTGCGGCATCGTGGAGTTCTACGCCATTTTGTCCCTTCTGGCCTCCATGCTGATGCTGATCTTCGCTGTGTAGAGGCGGATTACAATGATGAATGGAATCGAAAAACTGACCGACCGCATCGCCGTTGACGCCGACCAAGAGGTCAAAGCAATCCTGGCAAACGCCAAGAAGCAGGCCGATGAGATCACCGCCGGCTACCAGGCGCTGGGCGACTCCGAGTACGCGCAGGCCGTGGAAAAGGGCAAAAAGGACGCGGCGGAGCGGGTGGAGCGTCTGGGCGGCGTGGCAGAGCTGGAGGCCAGAAAGCTCCGGCTGGCCACAAAGCAGGAGATGCTGGACCGGGCCTTCGACGCGGCTCAGGAGAAGCTCATGGCGCTGCCGGAGGCGGAATATGCTACGCTTCTTGCCCATCTGGCCGCCGACGCCTCCTCCACCGGAGACGAGGCGCTGGTGCTCAGCGTCCAGGACCGGCCCCGCTATGGCAAGCGCGTGGTGGTGGCCGCCAACGCGCTGCTGGAGCAGTCCGGGAAAAACGCCGCGCTGACGCTCTCCGAGGAGTCCCGCGAATTTCGCGGCGGCCTGTACGTCAAGAACGGCAGCATTGAATGTAACTGCACCTTCCCCACCATCCTCCGTATGCTGCGGGAGCAGATGGCCGGCCAGGTGGCCCAGGTCCTGTTTGACTGACATACCGATAAAGGAGGATGGGCCTTGTCTAAACTCAAAGATACAGATTTTCTGTTCATCTCCACACGGCTCCGCTCCCTGGAAAACCGTATGCTGACACGGGAGCGCATGGAGCGGATGCTGGAGGCCAGAACCAACGAGGACGCCGTCAAGGTGCTCGCGGAGTGCGGCTATGAGGGGCTGGAGCCCTTCACCGCCGAAACGCTGGAGCAGTCCCTGGCCGCCCGCCGGGAATCCGTCCTCACAGAGCTCTCCGCCGCGTCTCCCCAGCCGGAGCTGGTGGATGTGTTTCGATGCAAATACGACTATCACAACGCCAAGGCGATTATCAAATGCGCCGCCACCGGGCAGGACCCCGATCGGCTGCTGACCGGCGCGGGACGCTATCCCGCTGCGGCGCTGCGGGAGGCCTTCCTTCAGGAGTCTCCCTCCGGTCCCATGGCCCAGGTCATGGCGGAGAGCGCCGACGTGCTCTCTGCCACCGGAGACCCTCAGCGCAGCGACTTCGTGCTGGACCGGGCCTATTTCCGGGAGCTTGGCCGGATGGCCGCCGCCTCAGGCAGCGAGTTTCTTTCCGGCTATGTCCGGCTGCTGATCGACGCCGCCAACCTAAAGTCCGCCGTTCGCGCCATGCGGCTCCGGAAGGGACTGGAGTTCCTCAAC
Organism: uncultured Oscillospiraceae bacterium; assembly: GCA_964493585.1. Lineage (GTDB taxonomy): Bacteria > Bacillota > Clostridia > Oscillospirales > Oscillospiraceae > HGM13006. Next base: position 1,625 of record CAZBOR010000086.1, on the reverse strand, counting down.
GCGGTTCTGGTGGAGGGCGGAAACGTGGAGAAATCCGTGGTGGCTGCGGCGGCCAACTCCGGCGGCAAGCTGGAGGCGATCTTTACCGGAGCGCTCCAGGAGGCCGCGGCCCTGGGTGACGGGATCACCGGCGGCGGCTCCCAGACGGCCTTTGAACGCGCCTGCGACAACGCCCTCAACCGCTATCTCCAGAGCAGCCGTATGACGCCCTTCGGCGCGGACGTGGTGATCGCCTACGCCGCCGCCATCGAGGCCGAGATCACCGCCGCCCGGATCATCCTCAGCGGACGCCTTGCGGGCGTCAGCACCACATCCATCCGAGAAAGGCTGCGTGAGGCATATGTATAAAATTGCAGTGATGGGGGACCGCGACAGCGTTTTGGGCTTCCGCGCCCTGGGCCTGGATGTTTTTCCCTGCGAGGAGGCGGCGGAGGCCCGCAGACAGCTTCACCATCTGGCCCACGCGGACTACGCGGTCATCTATATCACCGAGCAGCTCTCCTCCCAGCTTACGTCTGAGATCGAGCGCTACAAGGACAGCGTTACCCCTGCGATCATCCTGATCCCCGGCAAGGCCGGCTCCATGGGCCTGGGCGCCAGCGCGCTGAAAAGCGCGGTGGAACGGGCCGTGGGCGCTGACATTCTTTAAGCATCAGGAAATTTACCGTAAAGGAATGATAGATTATGGCAACCGGTTCTGTTGTCAAGGTTTCCGGACCTCTTGTTGTTGCCGAGGGCCTTGCGGACGCCAATATGTACGACGTGGTCCGCGTGGGTCCCCAGCGGCTCATCGGCGAGATCATCGAGATGCGCGGCGACAACGCCTCCATCCAGGTCTATGAGGAAACCTCCGGCCTTGGGCCAGGCGTGGCGGTGGAAACCACTGGATTTCCCCTGTCCGTGGAGCTGGGTCCGGGCATGATTGAAAATATATACGATGGCATTCAGCGTCCTCTGGAGAAGATCATGGCCATCTGCGGCAACACCATCCAGCGCGGCGTCGAGATTCCCGCCATCGACCACGAGAAGAAGTGGGAGTTTGTTCCCAAGGTCTCCGTGGGCGACTATGTGATGGCCGGCGACATCCTCGGCACCGTCCAGGAGACCTCCGTCATCGAGCACCGCATTATGGTCCCCTATGGCACGGAGGGCGTCGTAAAGGAGATCAAGGCCGGCTCCTACAACGTGCTGGAGACCATCTGCACGCTGGAAAAGGACGGAAAGACCATCGAGCTGCCGATGGCACAGCGCTGGGCGGTCCGTAACGGGCGCCCCTACAAGACCAAGCTCTCGCCCGATGTTCCCCTGTGCTCCGGCCAGCGGGTCATCGACACCCTGTTCCCCGTGGCCAAGGGCGGCACCGCCTGCGTTCCCGGCCCCTTCGGCTCCGGCAAGACCGTGATTCAGCATCAGCTTGCCAAGTGGTCCGATGTGGATCTGGTGGTCTATATCGGCTGCGGCGAGCGCGGAAACGAGATGACCGACGTGCTCCGGGAGTTCCCCGAGCTGGTGGACCCCCGCACCGGCGACTCCATTATGAAGCGGACGGTGCTCATCGCCAACACCTCCGATATGCCCGTGGCCGCCCGTGAGGCGTCCATCTACACCGGCATCACCATCGCGGA
>CAZBOR010000085.1:0-8059 GCA_964493585.1 uncultured Oscillospiraceae bacterium | reverse complement strand
CGAGGAGGCCAAGGAGACCAAGTACGAGGACTATTATGAGGACAAGACCATCAACTCCATGGTCCCCATCTGGCAGCGGAAAAAGGACGAGGTCACGGACGAGGAATACGACGAGTTTTACAAGAGCAAGTTCGGCGATTATGAAAAGCCCGCCATGCGGATTTCCGCCAGCGTTGAGGGCGCTGTGACCTATCAGGCGCTGCTGTTCGTGCCGTCCCGCGCCCCCTATGACTTCTACACCAAGGAGTACAAGAAGGGACTTCAGCTCTACACCAGCGGCGTGCTCATCATGGAAAACTGCGAGGACCTGTTGCCGGACCACTTCTGCTTCGTCAAGGGCGTGGTGGACTCCCAGGATCTGAGCCTGAACATCTCCAGAGAGATGCTTCAGCACGACCGCCAGCTCAAGCGTATCGCCTCCAACCTGGAGAAGAAGATCAAGTCCGAGCTGTCCCGGCAGCTCACCGGCGAGCGGGAGGCCTATGAAAAGTTCTTCGAGACCTTCGGCGTACAGCTCAAATACGGCGCGGTGTCCGACTACGGCGCGCACAAGGACATGGTGAAGGACCTGCTGCTGTTCTTTAGCGAAAAGGAGCAGAAGTATGTGACTCTCGACGAATATGTCTCCGCCATGCCGGAGGACCAGAAGTATATCTACTACGCCGCCGGAGAGAGCCGCACCAAGCTCTCCCAGCTTCCCCAGACGGAGCTGGTCCGGGACAAGGGCTACGACATCCTGCTGCTGACCGACGAGGTGGACGAGTTCGTCATGCAGAGCCTTATGAACTACCAGGAGAGGGAGTTCAAGTCCGTGTCCGCCGAGGATCTGGGCCTGGAGAACGACGAGGAGAAGGAGCAGAAAAAGCAGGAGGCCGAGGAGTATAAGGACCTGCTGGACTTCGTCAAGGAGACCATGGGCGAGAAGCTCAAGGAGGTCCGCATCTCCAATAAGCTCAAGAGCCATCCCGTCTGCCTGGTGCCGGATTCCGGCCTCAGCTTTGAGATGGAGAAGTACCTCAATCGGGTCGCGCCCACGGACCAGATCAAGACCGGCCGCATCCTGGAGCTGAACGCCGAGCATCCCGCCTTTGCCGCCCTAAAAGCCGCCTATGAGACGGACAAGGACAAGGCTGCGAAATACGCCAAGCTCCTCTACGCCCAGGCGCTGCTGATCGCGGACCTGCCGCTGGAGGACCCCAGCGCCTATACGGATCTGGTCTGCGGACTGATGCAGTGATTCCGGCCTTTCATAAAACGCTTTTTTCGATACGCCCCGGAGCTCCGGGGCGTATTTTTTCGCCGGCGGAAATCCTTAATACTTTGTGAACAGCGGCCGCCGAGGTTGCATCAAAAGCCGAATTATGGTATGATAGGACAATCACCAGACAAGGAGGGAATGCTTTTGAGTGACTTTTTGTCGAAGGTCGGCGAGGCGTTTATTGCCCTGGTGGAGCGGGGAACGCCCGTGACGACGGTCCTGCGCTTCGTGTTTCCGGTTATTGCCCTGGCGATCCTGATCCGCTGCGGCATCAGTCTGCTGCGGTTCCGGAAGGAGCCGGAGATCTGGGGGCATATCGCCTTTGAGGACGGGTCCCGTCTCCCGGTGCTCCACTGGGAAAACACCATCGGCAGGACCCGCCGTAATGACATTCAGATGAATTTTGAGAATATCTATAAGCAGCACGCCGTCCTCACCCGTTACGATGACGGAAGCTGGACCATCGGCGACGTGGGCGGGCGCGGCGGCATCGCCATCAACGGCGAACCGCTGACGGGCCTGACGGAGATCGGATACGGGGACCTCATCGAGCTCAACGGTCTGGAGGTGACGCTGGTCCCCATCACCGAGGAGGAGGCCGAGGAAGTGGCCTCCTACCGCACCAACCCCAAATATGTTATGAGCCCGGCCATCACGCTGCTGCTGCTGTCCGTGTTTCAGTTCTTTACGGTGGTGCAGCTGATGATCGGCTGCGACGCGGAAAACTGGACCGCCATCTACGGCTCCTTTTTTGCGGTGTTCGTGCTGATGTGGGGGCTGTTCGCCTTCAACAAGGCCATGCACCGGAGCGGCTTTGAGGTGGAGACCATCGCGTTCTTCCTCTGTACCATGGGGCTGGCGGTCATCGCCTCCGTGTCCCCGGAGGAGCTGAAAAAGACCGTGATCTCCATAGTCATGGGCATCGTCCTGTTCGTGGTCATCGGCTTCTGTATGCGGGAGCTGAACACGGCCAAGAAGCTCCGGTATATCGCCGCGGCCCTGGGACCGATCATGCTGATACTGGTGCTGCTGTTTGGCACGTCGTACTACGGCGCCAAATGCTGGATCCAAATCGGCTCCATGTCCATCCAGCCCTCGGAGCTGGCGAAAATCTCCTTCGTCTTTGCGGGGGCCTCCACCCTGGACCGGCTGATGACCAAGCGAAACCTGTTCCTGTTTATTCTGTATTCCGGCATCTGCTGTGTGCTGCTGGCCCTGTGTAACGACTTTGGCTCCGCCATGGTGTTCTTCGTGGCCTTCCTGGTGATCGCCTATCTGCGCTCCGGGGATTTCGCCACCATCTCCCTGATCTGCGCCGGAACGGGCTTCGCGGGCTTTATGGCCGTGAAGCTCAAGCCCCATGTGGCGGACCGGTTCTCCACATGGCGGCACATCTGGGAGGACCCCAGCGTCGCCGGCTATCAGCAGACCCAGGCCATCATGTGTCTGGCGGCCGGCGGGCTGTTCGGGCTTGGCGCGGGCAACGGTCAGGCCAGGTATATCTTCGCGGCGGACAGCGACATCGTGTTCGCCACGGTCTGCGAGGAGTGGGGCCTCATCATCGGCGTGATCTGCGTGCTGTGCATCGTGTGCATCGCCCTGTTCGCGGTACGCTCCGCGTCCCTGTGCCGCAGCTCCTTCTACGCCATCTCCGCCTGCGCCGCCATGAGTATTCTGGTGTTCCAGATGATCCTGAACGTGTTTGGCACCGTGGATTTTCTGCCCTTCACCGGCGTCACCTTCCCGTTCCTCAGCAACGGCGGCTCCAGCATGATGGGGACCTGGGGACTGCTGGCCTTTGTCAAGGCGGCGGATACCCGGCAGAACGCCAGCTTTGCCACCAGTGACCCATCCCACGCCAACAGGAGGTATGCCGCATGAAACGAATTTCGGGACGTACCGTATTTACAACGCTGCTGGCCGTGCTGGCGGTGGCGGGCGTGATTGTGTTCGTGGCGCAGTATTTCGTCATGGCGCGGGAGTGGGTGACGTTTCCCGGCAGCCCCCATGTGTACTCCGGCGGCAATATTTCCACCGGAACCATCCGGGACCGGGAGGGCGTCACGCTGCTCACAAACGGCTCCACCCGCGTGTATTCGGACGACGTGATGATACGCAAGGCCACACTGCACCTGCTGGGGGACCGCTACGGCTACATCGAGGCGCCCCTCATCAACACCTACGCCGACAAGCTCCTCGACTACAACCCCATCACCGGGATCTACAACACCTCGGAGACGGGCAATATCCTGGAGCTGACCCTCTCCGCCAAGGCCTGCGTCACCGCGCTGGAGGATCTGGGGGACCGGAAGGGGACCGTGGGCGTATACAACTATAAAACAGGGGAGATTCTTTGCATGGTGTCCTCCGGCACCTACGACCCGGACGATATGCCCGACACGGACACCATCGAGAGCGAAAGCTACTATGACGGGGTGTATCTCAACCGCTTCACCCGGTCCACCTATGTCCCCGGCTCCATCTTCAAGCTGGTGACGGCGGCGGCGGCCATCGACAACATCCCCGATGTGTTTGACCGGACCTTCTACTGTGAGCAGCAGACCATCATCGGCGGGGAATATGTCACCTGTGAGCAGTACCACGGCGGCATCACCTTCAGCAACGGCCTGGTGAAGTCCTGCAACATCGTGTTCGGGGAGCTGTCGGCGGAGCTGGGCGCGGAGACCCTGTCCCGCTACGCCGAGGCCGCCGGGATCACCTCCAGCCTGACCTTTGACGGCACCACCACCGCCGCGGGCAACTTTGATCTCAGCGGCGCGGGGGACGCCTCCGTGGCCTGGGCGGGCATCGGCCAGTATACCGACCTGATTAATCCCTGCCAGTTTATGACCTTCGTGGGGTCCATCGCCGCAGGCGGCCAGGCGGCGTCCCCCTATGTGGTGCAGCGGGTGGTGACGCCCTCCGGCGGCGAGGTCTATACGGCGAAGCAGTCCATGCTGGACCGGACCATGTCCCGGAGCACGGCGGACACGCTGGTGGAGATGATGCGTGACGACGTGGTGTACAACTACGGCACCGGGAAGTTCCCGGATGTCTACGTCTGCGCCAAGTCCGGCACCGCCGAGGTGGACGGGCAGCAGCCCAACGCCATGTTCGCGGGCTTCGTCCAGGACAGCGACTATCCCCTGGCCTTTATCGTGATCGTGGAAAACGCGGGCAGCGGCAGCGCGGTCTGTGCCTCCATCGCCGGAGATGTGCTGACCGCCTGTATGGAATCCATGGACAACGGCTAATATACCTTTTTATCGAGGAGGAAATCATATGGCAACGATTTTAGACGGCAAGGGCTTTGCGGCCCTCTGCAAGGAGCGGATCCGCCACGAGGCGGAGGCGCTCGCCGCCCAGGGCCACCGGCCCGGTCTGGCGGTGGTGCTGGTGGGAGAAAACCCGGCCTCCCAGGTCTATGTACGCAACAAGGAAAAGGACTGCCGGGAGTGCGGCATCTACAGCGCCATGTACACCCTGCCGGAGGAGACACCGGAGCGGGAGCTGCTGGAGCTGCTGGACGTGCTGAACCACGATCCCCAAATTCACGGCATCCTGGTGCAGCTCCCGGTGCCAAAGCACATCAGCGCCCAGCGGGTCATCGAGGCCATCGACCCCGTCAAGGACGTGGACTGCTTCCATCCCGTGAACGTGGGCTATCTGACCCAGGGAATGCCCCGGTTCGCGCCCTGTACCCCGGCGGGCATCGTGGCGCTGATGGAGCACTACGGCATCGACCCTGCGGGCAAGCACTGTGTGGTCATCGGCCGCAGCAATATCGTGGGAAAGCCCATGGGACTGCTGCTGCTCCAGAAAAACGGCACCGTCACCATCTGCCACTCCCATACCCCGGACCTGAAGGCCCAGACCCTCCAGGCGGATATTCTGGTGTCCGCCGTGGGGCAGACCGGCTTTGTCACGGCGGATATGGTGAAGGAGGGCGCGGTGGTCATCGACGTGGCCATGAACCGCAACGCCGCCGGAAAGCTCTGCGGCGACGTGGATTACGAGGCGGTGGCGGAGCGGGCCGGCGCCATCACGCCGGTCCCCGGCGGCGTGGGTCCCATGACCCGCGTGATGCTGCTGGAAAACACGCTGACCGCCTGCCGACTGCAAATTCGGGAATAGGGGAACCTTTTTCGCCGCCGTGCGTCTATAGGTTCGGGAGGTGAGTCTATGAAACGACAGATGATCCTGCTGCTGGCGCTGCTGCTGGCGCTTTCCGCCTGCGGCGCCGCGTCCGGCGAGGACGCCACGACCGACAGCGCGGAGGCTGCTGCGGAGAGCGGCCAGAGGCAGGTGGATATGCTCTACTATCTGGACCTGGGCGACGGGAGCATCATGGCGGCCTGCTGCACGGAGGAGGGCATTTCCGGGATGGGAGAGGACTACTATGTGGTCCATACGGATAACGCGGCAATTTATGATGCGGCAGGGCGGCAAATCGCGCTGGAGGAGCTGACGCGGGGCGTTCCGGTCCGTATCGCCTGGGACGGCATCGTTATGATGAGCGAGCCGGGCCAGATCAACGCCCGGACCGTCACGGCCCTCAGCGATGAGCCGGACCCGTCGGTGCCGCCGGAGGACCAGATCGAGCCGGTGGACGGCGGGAACAAATGGTGGGAGCCGACGCCGGTGACGGAGGTCCCGGACCTGGGCATCGAATACAGCAGCTCCCTGTTTTCGGCCTATATGCGGGTGGAAAAGCACACCGGGAGCTGGCGCTACGCCGACGGCACGGAGGACGGTGACTTAGGCGGCGCGGTCAACGCGGTGCTGGACGGCCTGGACCCGCAGCAGTGGACCTATGATGACAGCCACACCCTGCGGCGGACGGATTTTGACGAGGTCAGGCTGTCCTTTTCCCCCGAGGCGCAGAGTGTGACCGTCACGGCCTATGCCTACGGCGATACGGAGGACCGGGGACAGGATGTGGCGCTGGGGGCGGACGGCACGTTGGCGCTGCTGGACGGCGCGTATATCTATGTGGTCTGCGCCCGGTGGGACCGGGAGGACTGCGCCGGAAACGGCGTCTACGGGTTCCTGGTGACGGCGCGGGAGTGAGTTTCTTCCCAAACAGCCTGAGATAGTCCGCATATCCTCTTTTTCGGCAGAATGATAACAGACCCTTCCGGGAAAAATTCTATGGCTAGGATTTTTCCGGGAGGGTTAAAATTATGCTTGGGAAGGTTGAAATCTGCGGCGTGAACACGTCGAAGCTGAAGGTACTGAAAAACGAGGAAATGATGGAGCTGATGCAGCGGGCGCAGAAGGGGGACCGGGAGGCCAGAAACGCCTTGGTGGAGGGGAACCTCCGCCTGGTCCTCAGCGTGATCCAGCGGTTCTCCGGCAGCGGAGAGAACCCGGACGACCTGTTTCAGGTGGGCTGTATCGGGCTGCTGAAGGCCATTGAAAACTTTGACACCAGTCTACAGGTAAAATTCTCCACCTATGGGGTCCCGATGATCGCGGGGGAAATACGCCGGTATCTCCGGGACAACAGCGCCATCCGGGTCAGCCGGAGCCTGCGGGACACGGCCTACCGGGTGCTCCAGGCCAGGGAGAGCCTGATGCGGGACCGGCAGAAGGAGCCGACCATGGAGGAGATCGCCAGGGTACTGGAGCTGCCGGTGGAGGAGGTCAACTTCGCCATGGACGCCATCGCGTCCCCGGTGAGCCTCCACGACCCCATCTACTCCGACGGCGGGGACCCGCTGACGGTGATGGATCAGGTCCGGGACAACCGAAACACCGACGAGATGTGGATCGAGCACATCGCCCTGCGGGAGGCCATGAAGGGCCTGGGAGAGCGGGAAAAACGCATCCTGGCGCTGCGCTTCTATGACGGCCGGACCCAGATGGAGGTGGCCGGGGAGGTGGGAATCAGCCAGGCCCAGGTGTCCCGGCTGGAGAAAAACGCGATCTCCCAGATACGCAAGGCCATCGCCGTGCAGTAGCAAGAAACGCCTCCTCGCCGCATACACTGTTACAAAAACGGAGGAGGGGACCGTATGATCGTGCGCGTATCCGATTTGAGATGCCGGGAGGTCATCAATGTCTGCGACGGCTGCCGGGTGGGCTTTGTCAGCGATGTGGAATTTGACTGTACCGGCGGAAATGTGGTGGCCCTGGTGGTGCCGGGAAAGCTGAGGCTGTTCGGGCTGCTGGGCCGGGAGGACGATTTCGTGATTCCCTGGGGCTGCATCCGCCGCATCGGGGACGACATCATTCTTGTGGAGACGCAGCTGGAGAAGATCCGTGTGCCGTGCCGCAGGAAGCGCTGAAATGGGAAAAAATACGAATTTTCCTCTTGCATTTTTCTCCGGGATATAGTAAAATTATAAGGCTCTGCAATGCAGAGAACCACACACACCCAAGGATTTCCGCCATGGTGCCGCTTCGGTCTGGCGGAGAGATGATTGGGGTGGCGGGATAACTTAAAGGAGGAAATACAAATGTCAGTCGTATCTATGAAGCAGCTGCTGGAAGCCGGCGTCCACTTCGGCCATCAGACCAGAAGATGGAACCCCAAGATGGCTTCCTACATCTACACCGAGAGAAATGGTATCTATATCATTGATCTCCAGAAAACCGTGAAGAAGCTGGAGGAGGCGTACAACTTTGTGCGCGACCTGGCGGCCAACGGCGAAACGCTGCTGTTCGTCGGCACCAAGAAGCAGGCCCAGGACGCCATCAAGGAGGAGGCCGAGCGCGTTGGAATGTACTATGTCAACGCCCGCTGGCTGGGCGGTATGCTCACCAACTTCAAGACCATGCGTACCCGTGTGGAGCGTC
>CAZBOR010000084.1:0-8108 GCA_964493585.1 uncultured Oscillospiraceae bacterium | reverse complement strand
AAGGAAAACGCTTTCGGGAAAGCTCCCGAAAGCGTTTTCCAGGTTATGGGAATGTTTTTATAGGTTAGAGATCCGCTTTAGCGCTCGCCGGCCAGGTACTGGTCATAGGCGTTCTGATACACGGCGATGATCTCGTTGATGCCCATTTCCTCGCAGGTGGCAACGTAGTTGTCCCAATTCTCATCGTTGAGCTCCAGGGCGCCGTCCAGGAACTGCAGGCAGATCTGCTGGGTATAGGTCAGCAGGTCGGACTCGTATTCGGCGATCTCGTCGGTCTCATCCACCGTGAAGGTGCTGGACAGAGAGGAGGGATAGTTGCGGTCGTCGGTGGAGCCTTCCACCGTCCACAGATCCACGGCCTCCAGCGCGCTGTCCGGGAAGGTGGGCAGCAGACGGTCGTTATCGGAGTAGAAGCCCACGAAGCGCATCATGGTGAAGAGCTGCTGAGCCATCTCCGCGTTGGGCGCGTTCTTGCCGGTGACGGTGACGGGATTCTCCCAGTCAAAGACAGGCGTGTCGCCGTCCATGTGGTAGCTCTCGCCCTCGACGCCGTAGTTGGCCATCAGATAGCCGTCATAGGTCCAGAAGTAGTTTTCCCACTCGCAGACCAGCTCAGGGTTGTCGCACTTGGAGGACAGGGAGAAGCCGGAGTTGGTGGCCACCAGAGAGGCCTCGTCGTTCCACACATACTGGGCGGTAGGATCCGCCGCGATGCGCGGCACAGCGGCAACGGTGAAGTTGGGATCGTCGGTATAGCCGTAGATCTCCTCCATCTTGTCGGCGTTGGCCTGCCATACGGCGACCTCACCGGCGCCCTGCGCGGTGTTCACATCGCCGCGGTCACCGGACAGGGACAGGAAGTCCTTGTAGAGGACGCCCTCGTCCATCAGGCCGACGACCCACTCCAGATACTCGCGGTAGCCGTCCTGGGTCCAGCCGGACAGGACCTCGTCGCCCTTGCGGAAGATGGTGGAGGTCACCTGGGTCATAAAGCCGTCAGCGACCAGAGCGGGAATGGCGGTGTCAAAGGCGGCGTCCATACCCATGGTGCCGTCATACATATAGTAGGTGTAGGGGGTGTCGTAGGCGCTGTGCAGGGTGCGGAGCATCTCGGTGTACTCATCCAGACCGATCACGTCGCCGGAGAACTCGATGCCCTGCTCCTCCAGCCAGTCGCCGCGGGTAATCAGGCCGTTGCCGGAGTAGGTGCCGTCAGCGATCTGATAGAACGCCAGGGTCATGCCGTCGGTGAGGGTGTCGTTGACGGTCTTTTCCGCCAGGCAGTCCAGAACGCCGGCATAGTTGGGCATATATTCGTCGATGTAGTCGTTGATGTCAACAATGACATCCTCCTCATAGGCCTTGGCCAGACCGCCGGTGTAGTACTCCATGACAGGGATCAGGTCCATGTAGTCGCCGCCCGCGATCATCAGGCTGAAGTTCTCGTTTGCGGAACTGGAGCTGACCTCCACGAATTCCAGCTTCACGCCGGTGGCCTCCTCAGAGGCGGAAACCGCGTTAAAGTTGTAGTTGGAGTCCATGTACTCCACATAGCCGGGGATATAGTACCAGATGCTGATGGTGTTATCCTCGCCCTCCAGGGGGTAGGAGATGTACTCCTCCGCCATGGCCTCCATGGGGTCGGCCACGGTGACGGCCACGGTCTGGCCGGCGGTCCCCTCCTCGGAGGAATCCAGGGCTACCACGTCCTCAGCGGGCGCGGCGGCTGCGGTCTCTGCGGGCTCCTCGGTCTCGGCGCTCTCGGCAGCGGATGCCTCAGACGCCTCGGACGCCTCGGACACGGAGCTGGTGGTGGTGCTGCCGCAGGCGCAGAACACGCCCAGCACCATGGCCAGGACCAGCAGCAGGGACAGGAACTTTGTCTTATTCATGCAAATGTCTCCTTTCATTTTTTGCGACAACGCGATATACCGGAATGTTCTCCGGGGGCCGGACCACCCGGTGAAAACGGTTAACATCTCGGTAACACATTATCCCCTTAAATATACAAAATGAAAAGGCCCCTGTCAATATCACGGTACAAATTGACAAATCCAAACATAACAAATTGAACCTGTCCCCTTGAAACCGGCAAAATGTGAACACAATTTGTTGGGTGCGGAGCGAATAGAGCAAAAACGGGCGGTACCGTCCTGCGTGATCTCTCCGTAAACGGAGCATTTTGGGGAAACGTGTCAGTCGCTCCCGGTGTGCTGCTGGTGCTGGCGCAGGAGCACGTCCTCCCGGATTCGGCGGCCCTGGTCCAGCATTTCCCGGACCCGATCCAGCTCGCCCGCCTCCAGGGCATCGCGAAAGGCCGTCAGATGCGTCAGCAGGGTGTCGATTTCCCGGAGCAGCGGCCCATGGTTGAGGGAGAACAGGGAGGTCCACATATCCGGGTCCAGCTTGGCCACGCGGGTCATATCCTGGAAGGAGCCGGCCGTAAAGCCCAGCGTCATGGCGGCGGTGGGGCTTTTGATATAGGCCGAGGACACCACATGGGCAAGCTGGGAGGTATAGGCGATAATGGTGTCGTGGCGCTGCGGGTCCGTGATCTCCACCCTGGTAAAGCCGATGGACAGCGCCAGGGCGCGAAGCGTTTCCACCGCGTCGCGGTCCGTCAGGTCCGTGGGCGTGATGATATAGCTGGCGTTTTTGTACAGGTCCACGTCGGAGTTGGCAAAGCCCGCCACCTCCTTGCCCGCCATGGGATGGGTCCCCACATAGCGGACCCCATGGTCATGGTAGAGCCGGTCCACCGCGTCGATGATGGGCTGCTTGACGCCGCAGATGTCGGCCACGATGGCGCCGGGCTTCCAGTCCCCGACGTGCTCCCGCAGATACTGCATCGTGACCTCCGGCGGCAGCGCCACGAATACCACGTCCGGCTGGCTCAGGTCCGTCAGCGGAGCGTCGATGGCGCCCACGGACAGGGCGAATTCCACGGTCTTTGGATTGCGGGTAGCGCCCAGCACCGTGTGGGCCGTATACCGCTCAATGGCACGGCACAGGCTGCCTCCGATGAGGCCCATGCCCACCACTGCGATTATCATAACGATCACCTCTGGAGTAGTATCACACATTAACGTGTCAAAGTATCTCTATCATAGCAGATATTCTGCGGAAATCAAGAGCAAATCGAAGAAAAAATAAGGGCGCTCCGTCAAAAAACGCTTGCAATAATTTTTGGAATATGGTATGATAACGGTTGCCTAACTTAGAATCAGCGTACTGCGCCGTGTCCGGCGCTTTCCATTTCATGGCTGATCGAGGAGGACTTCTCTTATACAAAGGAAGTGCAATATGGCAAGCGCAAACAATGCCACAATCAAGCTCAGCGACGAGGCCAAGGCGCCGGTGCTGGCGCTGCTGACCAAGGGACAGAAAAGCGGTATGCTGCAGTCCTCAGATATACTCAGCGTCCTGGAGAAGCTGGATATTGACGCGGAGCAGATCGAAAATGTATACGACACCATTGAAAGCCTGGGCATCCAGGTGGTGGGCGCGGAGCTGGAGCTGGACCCCACCGACGTCCCCGCCGCAGAGGAGGAAGAGGAACTGGTGGACCCGGTGGAGCTGGCCGCCGAGTACAACCTGGACGACCCCGTCCGTATGTATCTCAAGGAGATCGGCCAGATCCCGCTGCTCACCGCCGAGGAGGAGCAGGCGCTGGCGGCCAGGGTTGCCATGGGCGACAAAAGCGCCAAGGACAAGCTCACCGAGGCCAACCTCCGGCTGGTGGTCTCCATCGCCAAGAAGTATTCCGGCCGGGGCCTGCACATTCTGGACCTGATCCAGGAGGGCAACACGGGCCTCATCCGGGCGGTGGACAAGTTCGACTACACCAAGGGCAACAAATTCTCCACCTACGCGACCTGGTGGATCCGTCAGGCCATCACCCGCGCCATCGCCGACCAGGCCCGGACCATCCGGGTGCCGGTACATATGGTGGAGGTCATCAATAAGGTCACGCGCTGCAACCGCAAGCTGGTGCAGGAGCTGGGCCGGGAGCCCACCATGGAGGAGATCTCCGAGGAGCTGCACATCCCCATCGAAAAGGTCATCGAGGCCACCCGGACCTCCGCCGACACCCTGAGTCTGGACACCCCTGTGGGCGACGAGGAGGACACCACCATCGGCTCCTTCGTGGAGGACGACAACACCCCCGGTCCCGCCGACGCCACCTCCAACACCCTGCTGGCCGAGGCGCTGGACGAGATTCTCCAGACCCTGACCGAGCGGGAGGCGGATGTGCTGCGGATGCGGTTCGGAATGTACGACGGCCGGACCCACACCCTGGAGGAGGTGGGCCAGATTTTCGGCGTCACGCGGGAACGTATCCGCCAGATCGAAAACAAGGCCATCCGCAAGCTGCGGCACCCCAGCCGCGCCAAAAAAATCAAGGATTTTTACTGTTGAGCAGCGCCCCGGACACCATATGTCCGGGGCGTTTCCCTGCCGCAGCGCAAGCGGTCGGGCCGGACAGCTCCGGCCGTTTTGCCCGTTATTCCGAAATGTGCTCCATGCCCTGGGCCAGCACCGTCAGCACATGGTCGTCCGCCAGGGAGTAGAACATACTCTTGCCCTCCCGGCGGCTCTTCACCAGACGGCCCTGCTTCAGCAGCCGGAGCTGGTGGCTCACGGCGCTCTGGTTCATCTCGATGAGGGAGGCCAGATCGCAGACGCACAGCTCATGCTGGCTCAGGCACATGAGGATCTTCAGCCGGGTGGGGTCCGAAAACAGCTTGAACAGCTCCGCCAGATCGGTGAGCACTGTCTCGCCGGGGAGATTCCCCCGCACGGCCCGGACCGTGTCCTCGTGAACGCAGAGGAACTCACAGCCCTCTACCTCCAGTTTTTCCGTCATATGCACCCGCCTCCTGACCTGTATGTTTTCTTTTTATTATACCCCCTTTTTCCGGTTTTCACAAGTGGGATTTTTCCCTTGCGGTCGGCGGCGGGATGCATTATAATGGAGAAAACACCATGGGAGGGATGGACATGGGCTGGAATACGGAAAAGATACAGCGCTGGCTGGAGCCGGAGCCGGAAATGGAGGCTCTGGCACGGCGATGGCGGGACAGGGGCTTTACGCGGCTCCTGGACCGGGGCTGCGGTCCGGGACGGCACGCCATGTACTTTGCGCGGCAGGGCTTTGCCGTGACGGGAATGGACCGGTCTGAGGAGGCTCTGAGTTATCTCCGAAAATGGGCGGCCGGGGAAAATCTGCCGGTGACGACTGTAGCGGGCAATTTCCGGGAGACGCCCTTTGCCGACGGCTGCTTTGACTGCGTGATCGACTACCATGCCAGCTTTCACACCGATACGGCGGGCTATTTCCAGGCGGTCCGGGAGCTCTGGCGGCTGCTGCGTCCCGGCGGGGAGGCGTATCTGACCCTCAAGAGCCAGAACGACGCCCGGTTCCATTCCGCCGGACCGGAGGCCCATACGGACCGCTTCACCCTGATCCACCCGGACGGCGTTCCCCACTTCTACGCCGCCCGCGAGGATCTGGAATCCCTGTTCCGGGGCTTTTCCCTGGCGGAGCCTGTGCGGGAGGTCTCCGCGCCCGGAAAGGAAAGCTCCGCCGAGAGCGTGCATTTTCATCTGCTGCTGCGGAAGGAGGCGGCCCTATGAAACGACATTCCTATCCGGTGCTGCTGGGCCTGGTCGTGGTGCTGGTGTTCGTGGCGTCGTCCCTGCTGGGGAGCCTGGCGCTGCTTCGGTTCGAGGACCCCACGGCCTACGGCGTCTATCTGCCGCAGCTTCTCATAGAGCTTCTCATGCTGGCGGTGATGGTAGGGACCTCCCGGCTGCTGGGAATGGGGGATATTTACCGGCCCAGCGGCCTCCCCGCAGCCCGGCGATGGCTGCCCGCGCTGCCCCTGGCGGCGGTGTACACCCTGGCCCTGCTGGAGACCGTCGTGCTCTGCCGCAACGAGCCGCTGCAGCCCCTTCCGCAGATCGTGTGCTTCGTGCTTTGTATGCTGGCGGTGGGTCTGACCGAGGAGCTGACGTTCCGGGGCATCATCACCCGGATGCTCTACGAGCGGTATGGCGGCAGCGCCCCGGGGGTGTGGCTCAGCGTATTGGCGGGCAGTCTGCTGTTCGGGCTGGTACATCTGATTAACGCCGTGGGCGGGACCATCGAGCTTGGCGGAGTTCTGGTGCAGATGGTGTGCGCCCTGGCCCTGGGAATGTGTCTGGCGGCCATCTATCTCCGCACAAAAAGCCTCTGGACGGTGGCCCTGCTCCACGGATACATGGACCTGTGCGCCCTGATGGACTCCGGGGTCTACGCCTCCGGCTCCCTGGCGGAAACCGTCGGCGGCTATTCCATCTCCAATCTGCTGGGCGCGGTATTCTACGCCGCGCTGGCGGTGTTCCTGCTGCGGCCCGGCCAAATGAAAAAAATCACCGCCGGTCAGACCCCGACCACCCGCGAGGTGATCGGCCTGATGGCGGCGGTGATGCTGGCCAGCGGCCTGACGTCGGCCGTGGTGGTGCTGACCCTGTAGGGTCGGCCCCCATTCCTTTGTTCCTCAAAATTTGCAGGCTGCCTCCGGTCGGGAGACAGCCTGTTTTTTTCAGGATGTAGAGGCATCTCGGAGGTCGCGGGTCTCCGCCTCTATGGCGCCGGTTTTTTCCACCACCTGGCGGATGAAGGTGTCGAGCAGGCCGGCGGCCTCCTCCGGGGTCAGATGGCTGACGTTCAGCACGATGTCGTAGCTTTCGAGGTCGCTCCATCTGCGGCCGGTGTAGTAGCTGTAATAGGCGGCGCGGGCCTTGTCCATGCGCTTGACACGGGCCTCGGCCTCCCGGCGGGAGAGGCCCTCCCGCGCCATGACGGTCCTGGTCCGGGCGTCCGGGCTGGCCTGGATAAAGATTTTGATGGTCTCCTTGTAGCCGTCGAGCACATAGTCGGCGCAGCGGCCCACAAACATCGCCGGGCCACGGTCGGCCACCGTGCGGATCACATTCGCCTGGACCATGAAGAGCTGGTCGTTCCGGGGCATTCCATAGAGGGAGTGCCGACCGCCCAGGGCATAGCCCAGCGCCGTGGTCGCGGCCTCCTCGGCGGCCTCAAAGGCCCGCTCCTCAAAGCGGCTCCCCTTGGCAGCCAGGGAGATCAGCTCCTTGTCATAGAAGGGCAGCCCCAGCCGCTCGGCCAGCAGACCGGCAATCTGGCGCCCGCAGGTGCCGTATTGACGGCTGATCGTAATCATCGGGAGCTTTTTCATACCATCACAGCCTTTTCTGTCCGGATATTTCTATTATAGCGCCGTCTCCCGGCAGTTGCAAGGATATGCCGCAAAAAAACATCGCGCTATGCGTGATTATGGAAGGGCCGTTTTATAGCTGCTCCGCCATCTCGTAGATGAGGCGCTCGGTCTTTTCCCAGCCCAGGCAGGGGTCCGTGATGGACCTGCCGTAGACGCCCTCGCCGATTTTCTGGCTCCCGTCCTCCAGATAGCTTTCGATCATGAAGCCCTTGACCATGCGGCCCACCGCCTCGGAGTGCCGGCAGGCGTGGAGCACCTCGCCCACAATGCGGACCTGCTCCAGATACCGCTTGCCGGAGTTGGCGTGGTTGGTGTCCACGATGACGGCCATATTTTTAAGGCCCTTTTCCTCATACTGCTCATAAAGACCCATCAGGTCCTCGTAGTGATAGTTGGGCCGGGTACGGCCGGTGTTGTCCACATAGCCGCGCAGGATCGCGTGGGCCAGCGGATTGCCCTGGGTCTCCACCTCATAGCCGCAGTAGGAGAAGATGTGGGGATGCTGGGCGGCGGTGATGGAGTTGAGCATCACGCTGAGGTCCCCGGAGGTGGGATTCTTCATCCCCACGGGCGCGCCGAGGCCGCTGGCCACCAGCCGGTGCTGCTGGTTCTCCACGGAGCGGGCGCCCACGGCGATGTAGCTGAGTACATCCGCCAGATAGGCGTCGTTGCCGGGATAGAGCATCTCGTCCGCGCAGGTGAACCCCGTCTCATTGACGGCGGCCACGTGCATATGCCGCATGGAAATCAGTCCCTTTTCCATATCCGGACGCTTGGTGGGGTCCGGCTGGGAGGCGATGCCCTTGTAGCCGTCGCCGGTGGTCC
>CAZBOR010000083.1:6167-8156 GCA_964493585.1 uncultured Oscillospiraceae bacterium | reverse complement strand
TTTCCGCCCTGTACCTCAGGTCTCCGTCTCCCCGAGCATTCTTTCATAAAACGCCGCCGCGGCGGCAATCAACTCGGAAACCCCATCCGGCACCCGGCGGTATCGGTGATAGCCCACCGTCAGCTGCCAGGTCTCCCGGAGCGGCACATGGATCGGACAGAGCAGGATATTCTCGTTTCTGGCCGGCGCGTCAGGCAGGACAAAATTGGCCCTGGCCACCGGCTCCGGAAAAAACACAGCGGCCTTTCCCAGCAGCACCAGACGGACCGTCAGCTCCATGTCCCCCGTCTCGATCTCTCCCTTCGGCATGATCTTGGCGGCGCTGAACAGCTTGTCCTCATTCTCCCGGATAATGGAGCCGGTGCGTTTGAGGACAAAGGGACACTCCCGAAACAAGGACAGCTCGCTCGTGGCCTTTTCCGCTGCCGCAGTTTCGATTTTGCCCGCCGTTTCCGGGCCAAGAGCCCCATAAAGCAGCTCCCGGTGGACCACCACCACAAACCGTCGGCTTTGAAACACCGGCGTATAGACAAGCTTATTGCTTTCCCCCTGGAACTCCCCAATCACCACATCAATATGTCCGGGCATCTCCTGAAAGGCGCCGGTTCTGGTGGGCAGCTCCACCGCTTTTACCGTCAGCTCCGGGTGGGCGTGGCGAAAATAGTCCAGAAAGGACAGCAGCAGGGGCGGCGGCATACCCGTGGGAACCCCGAGAGAAATATGCTGTTCATTCCGCACCGTAATGGCGGACAGCTCCCTCTCAAACCGAACCTTCGCGTCCAGACAGGTCTCCGCGAAGACGGCAAACCGCTCCCCGGCTTCCGTCAGGGTCAGGGGCTTGGTGCGGTGAAACAGAGGCGTTCCCAGCTCCCGCTCTAGCTTTCTCAGGTTTTCGCTGAGGGCCTGGGGAGAGATATACAGCTCCTCCGCCGCCCCTCGAATGGTTCCGACCCGATGAATGGCCATCAGGTATTCAAAATTCAGAAAGTTCATTGCCCCGCCTCCCGGTCAGTTTCTCTCGCTCAAATAGTAAACCTGTCGTTTGCCTTTGTCAAGCATTTACTTGATAAAAAGGAAAGCTTTTTCGTGCTTTGCTTTCCATTTCGCCCTCTGTATAATGATGGCGTAAAAATTATCACAGAAAGGATGCTTTGCAATGATCCACCACATCTCTGTATTTTCCTTTCAGGATGGCCCTGACAAGCAGAAAAACATCGAAGCCGTAAAGGCCTATCTCGAAAGGGTTCCCAGCCAATATCCCGCTCTGAAGAACCAGCGGATTGGCAGCAAGGCGGGCGAAACTCCCGATCTGCCGTTGGACGCTCCCGTTCTCTTCGGCGACCTGGTGCAGGTGGCGGACTTCGACACTGCGGAGGAGGCCAACGGCTATCCCGCCTCTGAGGTCCACGCGAAGCTGGCGGAGTTCTCCACACCTCTGCTGAAAAAGGTCACTGTGATTGACTACGTTCTGGAGGAAGACAATGTTTAACAAAAGTCCTGACAACCTGTGGAACGCCGTCTTTAACGTGTTCCAGGGCGCGACCATGACCATTGCGGTTTCCCTCTATCTGGGACAGGCCACTCCGGATAATCTGCTCAAGACCTTCGTGTGCGCCTACTGCGCCGGGGTAATGCTGACACTGTTCCTAAACATTCCGGCCTTCGGCGATCTGATCGCCCGGCTGCTCCACTGCGGCAAGCGTCCCCTGCCGGCCTATCTGGTTTCCTCCGCTGCCGGCGGCGCTCTGATGGGCATTTTCATGAACTTCTTTATGACCTTTATGGCCATCGGCCCTGTACCCTTTTTCCCGTCAGCTTTTCTCAGCGTCCTGCCCTTCTCCATGCTGGTTTCCGCGATTTCCTCCTGCTGCTGGATCAAGCTGGCAGGGACCATTGTGGGAAAGGTCTACGGGAAAAAGGCGCCTGAAGCCTCTATGGAGGGTACGAAATGAACCGTTTAACGGGAAAAAACGCCATCGTCACCGGAGC
>CAZBOR010000083.1:0-6067 GCA_964493585.1 uncultured Oscillospiraceae bacterium | reverse complement strand
CCGGAGCAGGTTGTCTCCTTCGATCAGGATTTCGCAGGCCAATGCGCCCGGCATTTCGACGATACCGTTCCCGAGGTGACGGTAGACGATCAGGCCAACACCATCCTGTTCTTTGCCAGCGACGATTCCAAGGGCTGCAACGGCCAGGTTGTGATCGTGGACAACGGCAGAACCATCTGATGCGCCCCTCACAAATAGGGGAGGAACTCATCATAAGTGGGGTAAGAACGAAAGGTGCGAATAAAGGCGCTGTAGCGGTCTAAAAAGTCCATAAAGGCAGTGCAGGCGGCGCTGGGCGCTTCATCCCGAAGCCGTGTCAGGTACACGCCCCGACGGCAGCTGTCATCCGCCATGGAGACCCAGCGAATCCCGTGAACCTGAAGCTGCGGCGTCTTGAGCCAAAGATTCACCACAACCTCCGGCACAAAGCTGACCCCAAAGGCGTTGTATACCTTTACGGAGATGGCGTCCGTATCGCCCACCAGCTGGATCCGGTTATACCGGACGCCGGCCTCGGAGAAGAAGCTCCGCATCAGCGCGCCAATGCGGTATTCCTCAGAGGTCGTTACCAGGTCTTCCCCATCCAGCCGTGCCATGGTAAGGGACTCGTCTCTTCCCAGTGGAAAACTCGGCCATACCAGCGCCAGCATCGGTTCCTCCAACAGCAGTGTGGATTCCACTTGAGCGCCGGTAAAGTCCTCCAGCGTCACCGCAAGATCATACTCCCGATGGCAAAGCTTTTCCAAAAGCTCAAGCTTTGTGGGATTATCGGTCCAAATGTCTGCGGACGGAACAAACTTCCGATACAGGGCGATCAGTTCACTGCTGAAGTCAATGGCCTCCGAGCCAAGGCGTATGGCGTTACCGTCCCGCTGACTAAAGGGCCGCATGGCTTCCGACAGCTCGTCCGCCAGAGAGAGAATGGTCCTGGCCCGCTGGCACAGAACATTTCCCGCTTCGGTGAGCCGGAGTTGGCGGCCATCCCGGAGGAAGAGCTTTACCCCCAGCTCTTCCTCCAACCGTTTGCAGGAAAGACTTATGGCAGATTGGGAAACATGCAGTTCCTCGGCAGCCTTGGTCATGCTCTGATGGTCAGCGATGGCAGTCACATACCGCATATGCAAAAGGTCCATGGAACTACCTCCATTTATTAGTTTTTGTAATCATTCGCATTACTATTTTATATTAGACATCGGAAAATTACAAGTGTATAATGGCCATGCAATGGTGAAATTGCGGTAATTTCTCGCAGATATCCGCAGAGATTTCGGCATATATGCCAAATTTTGTGAAGAATGTGTGAAGCACCGCTTTTCATAAAAATTTTGAAGGGATGAAAAACATGAAAAAGAGAGTGTTTGCCCTGCTGCTGGCAGCGGTCATGGTGTTTGCGCTGGCAGCCTGCGGTACGGAGACAGGAAGCTCCGCACCTGCATCCAACGAGCCTGGGTCCGCCTCGGAAGCGGCAGCTTCTGCCGGGGAGAATGCCCCCGCTGAAGAGAACGCGCCTACCGGCGACAACGTGCTGAAAATCGGCGCGCTGATCAATACCACCGGCTGGTTTGCCTCCATCGACTACAACAACCAGATCGAGATGGAAACCCTGTGCAAGTATTACAACGACAAGGGCGGCGTCGATATCGGCGGCACCAAGTATCAGCTGGAGCTGGTTGTGGAGGACGGCGGCTCTGACGCTGAGGGCATCCGCTCCGCGGCCCAGCGGCTGGTAGACCAGGGAATCCAATATGTCATCGAGACCAACGACTTCTGGGTAGAAGGCGCGATCGACATCTTTGAAAACGCTGGCGTTATGAACATTATGGCTCAGAACAACATGAACCACACTGTCATGAACGCCGACACCAAGTATTCCTACTCC
Source organism: uncultured Oscillospiraceae bacterium (assembly GCA_964493585.1). Lineage (GTDB taxonomy): Bacteria > Bacillota > Clostridia > Oscillospirales > Oscillospiraceae > HGM13006. The sequence continues at coordinate 4,188 of CAZBOR010000083.1, read as the reverse complement.
TTCTCCAATGCCTGCACCTCTCAGTTTGCCACCGCCATTCAGGTCATCAAGGATCAGTATCCGGAAGTAAAGAGCGTGGTATACTGCTGCGACGACAACGGCGTCAATGACGAGCAGGCCGCACTGGTCGAAAAGACCTGTGAGGAAGTTGGGATCGAATACGTGGATGCGCCTGTGGTCTTTGACGGCGAAACCACCGATTTCTCCTCCATCGCTTTGAAGGTCATCAACTCCGGCGCCGACTGCTTCATCGGCAACGGCACTCCCGACAACATCTCCGGCCTGATTAAGGAAGTCCGCAGCGCCGGTTCCGACATGGTCTGCGCGGCGGTTATCACCCTGGGCCCCGGCGCCTTGATCGGCGGCTCCGGCCTCAGCGACCTGTCCGGCGCCTTCACCTTCGGCTCCGACATTGCTACCCCCGAGCACAATAGCGAAACCTTTAACGAGCTCTACAAGCTGTTTGTGGATACCTATGGTGAGGACAACGCCACCGCTTGGAACGGCGCCTGCCTGGACAACCTGTACAACCTGCTCCAGCTGATGCAGGGAGCCGGCTCCATCGACGTGGAGGAAGTCCGCAGCTACTTTGACTCCATCGACACCATTGAAACCCTCTTCGGCACCGGCGTGAAGTGCGGTCAGGAGACCTTTGGCGTGGCCCATCTGATTGCCCATCCCAACCATGCCATGAAGGCCGAGAATGGAAATGTCGTCTATATGGGCACCTATGACTGCGTAGCGCCCTAAAATTCTCTGCTTAGTTCCTTCCAAATAACATAGACCGGTACAAGGCGCAGACCTGTTTTGCGCCTTGTACCACTATGTACGATATTTTGCGCGAAGAGGTGAAACGCATGGGAGTTCTCCCCAATATTATGGTCAATGCCCTGGTTCTGGCGTCTATGTACATATTGGCGTCCTTGGGCTTTGCCTTTATTTTCAATATGCTGGGATCTGTGAACCTGGCCCACGGCGCGTTTTATATGCTGGCCGCCTATATCACCTACTATCTCTGCGCCAAGGCCGGCCTCAACAACTGGCTGGCCATGCTTCTGGCGGCGGTGGTCCTGGCCGGGATCGGCATTCTCATGGAACGGTTTGTATTCCGGCCCTTCCAAACAGAATTTGACAGGGTGGTGATGGTTTCCGTGGCCCTGATGACCATGCTCCAGCAGCTGGCCGTCCAGGTTTCCGGCTCTCAGACCATCTCCATCCCCTCCTATGGAAACGGCTCCATTGATCTGGGCTTTATGATGCTGACCAATGAAAAGCTCATTACCTTTGCTGTGGGCCTAATTCTGCTGATTGTTACCCTGTTTATCGTATACCGGACCAAGCTGGGTATGCAGATGGAGGCCATCTCCCAGGATCGGCTGGGCGCCGCACTCCAGGGCATTCCGGTAAACAAGGTCTCCATGCTGGTCTGCGCCCTGGGCTTTGCCCTGGCCGCGGTTGCCGGCTCCATGATGGGCGCCTATCAGCAGGTCTCCTCCAACATGGGCGACAACATCAACGTCAGGATCCTGATGCTGGTCATGCTGGCCGGCGCGGGCTCCATGAACGGCATTCTGATCACCGGCTTTTTGATGGCTGTGCTGGATTCCGTCTGTCCCATCATCTGGGACAGCTATACCGCCTCCGCCATCGCCTGCTCCGCTGTTGTGGTCCTGCTGCTGATCCGTCCGAAGGGCTTTTTCGGCCACGAAATGTAAGGAGGTGCCTTTATGACTGGAAAATTGAACGCGAAAAAGGGCATCCCCTATGCCGTGCTACTGCTGATCCTTCTGGTTTTGCCCGTCTTTCTGCACACCAGCTATTGGATCGGTGTGCTGATTATGGTGCTCTATAAGGTCGTCGGCTCTGTGAGCCTTCGGACCATCAGCCTCTCCGGCACGTTGACCTTCGCCCACGGCGCCTTTATCGCGCTGGGCGCTTACTGTGCCGGTATTCTGGCCAAAAGCCTGGGGCTGCCTCCCGTGGTCACAATCCTTGCCGGCGGGCTGTTCGCTGCCCTGGTCAGCGTGATCACCGGCCTCCCCTTTGTACGGCTCAAGGGTATGTACTATTCCATGGCCTCCATGTTTATGGGTGTCACCTTCGCCTATATCATCAAGGCCATGAAGATCACCGGCGGGTACCACGGTCTGACGCGGATTCCCAAGCTGCTGCAAAGCGACATTGCCTGCTACTATGTATTTCTGGCCATCGCGGTGGTATTGATTTTGATTCTGTACCGGTTTGAATTTTCCCGGATCGGCACGACCCTTCGCGCCCTGGCCCAGAGCGAGGATGTGGCGTCCTCCATCGGCGTCAACGCCCGGTTCTACCGGCTCTTGGCGGTGGGTATGGGCAGCTTCTGCGCCGGTGTGGCCGGCGCGGCCTACGGCCTTTACTCCACGGTCCTGTCTCCCACCAACTATGATATGACCTTTTCCCTGTGGCTGCTGATGTATATGCTCATCGGCGGCGAGGATTACTTCATTGGCCCCATCATCGGCGCGATCATCTTTGTGCTGATTCCGGAGCTGGGCCGTGGCCTCAGCGCCTACGCACCGTTCCTGACAGGTATTTGTACGCTGATCGTCGCTTATCTGCTGCCCGGCGGCTTGGCGGGAATCCCCGATTTGATCCGCCGCCGCAGAGCGCAAAAAGCGTTGGATTCCGGCGAAGGGAGGAACGACCATGCATCTGCTTGAAACATCCGGCCTGACAAAACGCTTTGGCGGTCTGACCGTCATGAACGATTTGGATTTCTCCCTGGAAGAGGGAGAAATCAAGGGCTTCCTAGGTCCAAACGGCGCGGGAAAATCCACGTTTTTCAACCTGATTACCGGCGTCTTGATGCCCTCCTCCGGCCATATTTTCTACGCCGGGAAGGAAATCACCAAGGCTCGGCCCCATCAGGTGGCGAAAATGGGCATTGGCCGGACCTTCCAGCTCAACCCCCTGTTCGGCGAGTTCACTGTTTTTGAAAACGTCACCGCCGCCTATCACCTGCGCCCCCATTCCACCGTCCCCCAGATTTTCTTTAACACCAAGACATACCGTACCAATGAGGCGTACATTGAGAAATCCGCCGACGAGGTGCTGGAATTTTTGGGGCTGAGCCATGTCCGCAACGAGCTGGCGAAAAACCTGCCCCATGGCTATCAGAAGATCCTGGGCGTGGCCCGGGCCCTGGCCACCAAGCCGAAGCTTTTGCTGCTGGACGAGCCTCTGGGCGGCATGAACCCGGAGGAAATCGCCTTCTCCATCGACGCTATCTCCAAGATGCGGGAAAAGGGCATCACAATTCTGGTGGTAGAGCACAATATGCAGATTCTGGACATTCTGGACAGCGTCACGGTCATCAGCTTTGGCGAAAAAATCTTTGAGGGTACCCCGGAGGGAATGCGTCAGGATCCCACCGTCATCGAAACCTATTTTGGAGGTGCGGTATGAGCAATATTCTCGAAGTTCAGGGCCTCAAGGTCATGTATGGCAAGTCCGTCGCCGTTCATGACATCAATATTTCCGTGCCGGAAGGCGGCATTGTCACTCTGATCGGCTCCAACGGTGCGGGAAAATCCACCACCCTCAACGCCTGCCTTGGCACTGTTCCCGCCACGGAGGGAAAGATCCTTTTCTGCGGCGAGGATATTACCCACGCATCCACGACGGAGCGTGTGCGCCGCGGCCTGGTCTTGGCCCCGGAGGGACGGCATCTGTTCCCCTATCTGACTGTGCAGAAAAACCTCCTGCTGGGGGCCACCCAACGGAGGGACAAGGAGGGCATTCAGCGGGATATGGAATTTTGCTTTGAGCTGTTCCCCATCCTGAAGGAACGGCTCAAGCAAAAGGCCGGAACCATGTCCGGTGGCCAGCAGCAGATGCTGGCCATCGCCAGAGGCATTATGGCGGGGCCTAAGCTGCTGTGCCTGGACGAACCGTCCCTTGGACTTGCCCCCGCTGTAATCGAGGATATCGCCCAAAGGATCAAGGAGATCAATCAGACAAAGGGAACGTCAATCCTCTTGGTGGAGCAGAATGTCCACCTGGCCTTCGGCACCGCCGACTACTGCTACACCCTTCAAGTGGGCGAGCTGGTGGCGGAGGGTACCGTAGCGGATATCCGCAACAACGATGTGGTCAAAAAGGCCTATTTCGGCGGCTGACCCCCGCTCATTGTGTTCAATTATGCAAAAA
>CAZBOR010000082.1:0-8316 GCA_964493585.1 uncultured Oscillospiraceae bacterium | reverse complement strand
GGCCCTGCGTCAGCCACGGCAAGCCCTGCGCCCTGCCATGCTCCCCTCATACTCCGCCGCCCCGCCGCATACACTCTATCATACGAATCTCCGTAAAACCCCAAAAAGGTTTTGAGCTCCGGAGGCGCGGCGGAGATTGTATAAGACGGGCTTTGTGCCGCTTGACACAAAGCCGGCAGCACGCCGTGCGTGACGCCGCTTCCGCAAAATGAACATTTTATGGAAGAACCGTATCAGACAAATTATGGGAGGTGCCTTCTTGCAGGGAAACATGGAACAGCGGGCCTATGAGCTGGCTGTATACATGGTCGAGAATAGAGCTACCGTTCGCGCCGCAGCCAGGAAGTTCGGTATTTCTAAGTCTACGGTACATAAGGACCTTACCACCCGCCTGCCCCAAATCAACGGGGCGCTGTATCTACAGGTGCGGGCATTGTTGGACCAGAACCGTGCCGAGCGCCACATCCGCGGCGGCATGGCTACCCGCAGAAAGTACAAAGGCGATTTCCCCGATACATGATCGACCCAAAAGGGGCAGGAAACGGGCGTGCCGCAGCATCCGTTCGCGGCACGCCCCATGTTATTTTCCAAATATTCGTCGGTCCAGCCGTAAGGTCCACGTCCCGGCCAGATGGCCCAGGGACGCTTTTCGGCCGAGGCGGAGCGCTCCGACTCCCAGCAGCAACCCCCCCGCCACATCCATCAGCACGTGCTGCCGGATCAGCAGGGTGGAGACGCAGATCAGGATACAGCACCCCAGAGAGATTCCCTTCCACCAGGCCGGGATGTCCCCTCTGCGCCGCAGCCCGCCAAAGCATATCCAGCTCTCCAGGCAGTGGATGGAGGGAAACAGGTCTCTGGGCGGGTCCAGCGTGTAGATGACCTTCAGCAGCCCTGCGCCAAGGCCCGCTCCGTCCAGCGCCGGCCGCTCCATTGTCGTCGGCAGCAGCAGAAAGCACACTCCGCAGCACAGCTTTGCCAGCACCGCCGATGCCATGAGGGAGTACCAGTCCTCCCCACGGGCCAGGACCACATAGCTGACAATCCAGTACCCGAACGCGGCCACATAGACCAGCGACCACATCGGCGCAAAGGGCAGCATCCGGTCCGGCGCCGTGGTCATGTCCATCAGGTCCCGCCCCTCGGTAAGCCGCTGGGTCCCCCAATAGACCACGCAGTTGAGTCCGGCGCAAAACAGCACCCCCAGCAGTCTGTCGCTGGGCAGGAGCCTCCCCAGGTGTCCGTCATACCAACGGCCCAATCGGTTTCGTTCCAATCCTCTCCCCCATTTTTACCAGAGTTTCCTCTCCCGCCTCCGAGTTTCTCCGGATGTCCTCGTCCAGAGCTATCCGGCCGGGCTCCAGCAGCAGCACCACGCTGGAGCCGCCAAACTGGAACATTCCCTTCTCCTGGCCGCGGGAGACCCGGGCCGCGCCCTGGTGGTTGCAGATTCGCCCCACCAGCATGGCCCCTACCTCCATCACCACCACCGTCCCAAAGCGCTCCGTTTTCAGCAGGCAGTACTCCCTGGTGTTTTCCCGGTAAACCGCCGTCCGCTCCGCCGCGTGGGGACTGACCGTGTGGAGCACACCGGGGATCCGGATATTCTCCGTCTTTTGCCCATCGGCTATGTAGCAGTACCTGTGATAGTCGTCCACACTGAGCCGGAACAGCAGCAGCGTGCCGCCCCGATAGCGCTCTGCCAGGGCCTCATCCCGCAGCAGCCCCTCCAGCGTGTAGTCCACCCCCTTGATGGAAAACACCGCCGCCGGGGTTATGGGGATCGCGGTCAGCTTGCCGTCGCAGGGCGCGATCAGATGGTCCCCATCCCGGTCCACGGGCCGCCGCTCCGGGCATATCTCCCTGGTAAAGAAGTCGTTGAAGGACCGATACCGCCGCCGGGGATAGTCGCTGAGGTCCAGATGGTTCCGCCGCACAAAGGGCCCCACCAGAACGCGGGACACCCGGCAGCTCAGGAGCCATCCCGCCGCTCCGCTGACCCTGGGGCAGATCAGCAGCTTCAGAAGCCTCCGTCCCAGGGGCCTGCCGTAGAGGAACCGGATCATCCCGCTCTGAGCGTCGTAGGTCTCCCTCAGCTCCCCGGTCCTGGTGCGGCTAATCACTGCAGTCCTCCGGGATCTCGTCAACGAACGTCCCGTCTACCGGAGCGCGCCGCGCCACCCGATACCGGGAAAACAGCACCACCACTACCAGCGCGCAGGCCACGATTCCGATCAGCGCAAAAATCATCCAGTCCTTTGGCTTTCTCAGCCGGAAATCCACAATAAACAGCGTTCCCACCGCCAGCAGCACTCCCGCCAGCAGCGCATGGAACACCCCCTCCGGCGCCAGAAGCCCCAGCAGAAAGGTCAGCGGCAAAATCACGGAAATGGAGGTGATGGGAAGCCCGTGATAGACCTTGCCCCCGTCCTGTCCGCCATAGAGCTGCCCGGTCTCCAGCACATTGAAATACGCCAGCCGTATCACGCCGCAGACGCAGTAATAGCCGATCGACAGTCCCCCCAGGAGGCCGCGGGTCCCCATGAGGTAGCAGATCATGGCCGGGAATACGCCAAAGCAAACCACGTCGCACAGGGAATCCAACTGGATGCCATAGAGTCTCTGGTCCCGGGTCCGGTCCGCCTTGGTCCTGGCGATCCTCCCGTCAAAGGTATCGCAGAGCCCCGAAAGCGCCAGACATATCAGGGCGATACGGAAATGCCCGTCCATGGCCTGGGTCATGCCAAACACCGTGGAAAGCAGTCCGACAAAGGTCAGTATCACCGTATAATCATAGAATCCGATCATGCTTATCGCTCCTTCTCTCGTCCCAGCCGCAGCGCCGCCACCGCAGTGAACACCGCGCTGATGATGAGCTGTCCGTAGTAGCTGATGCCCCGGCTCACCAGCAGCACGGGCAGCGTCATGCTTTCGCCGCACACCGCCGGAAATATCTTCAAAAACATGGTCTCACTGGCGCCCATCCCGCCGGGCAGCGGCAGGAGGTCCGTCCCCAGCGAGATCATCGCCTGCAATACCAGCACCGTTCCCAGGTCCGTTCCCACCAATCCAAAGGAACGCATCGTCACATAGGTCACGGCAAACAGCAAGCTCCGCTGCACTATGGTCAGCAGCAGCACCCGGAGGACCAGTCCCCAGCGAAAGCACGCCGACGCCGTCCGATACTTTCCGGTCCAGGCGGAAAGTCTTTCCCGATACCGCTCCAGCCGATTCCGTCCGGAAACCCGGTCCCAGAGCCGCAGTCCCAGCAGTCCCGACCGCAATATCACCTCCGGCCGGAGCACCAGCAGCAGATACAGTCCCACAAACGCTCCATTGAGCGCAAGGCCCAGGACGCACCACCCCATCACAGGCTCCAGCGCCGCCAGCACGCCCGGCGGCCGGAGCACCAGCACTGCGGCCCCATAGATCACCAGCACCAGCTTATATGTAATCGTCACCAGCATCAGCACCGGCACAGACACCGACGCGGCGATGCCGTCCCGCTTCATAAAATACACCTGCGCCGGCTGGCCGCCGCCCGCCGAGGGCGTGATGCAGCTAAAGAAAAAGCCCACGAAGGAATATAGAAAACAATGGCCCAGCCGATGGTCCTCGCCCAGGGTCCCCATGATGTGGTGGATGACCAGAGACTCCCCCAGAATAAACGCCACCACCAGCCCCAGGCCCAGCAGCCACCAGCCCCGTCTGGCCTGTCCCAGCAGCGTCCAAAGCTCCGAAAGCCCGCCGCCGTGAAGCAGCCCGTACAGCGTCGCTCCCATCACCAGCAGCAGAAGCAGCACATCCGCCGCCCATTTCTTCTTCCCGCGCATCCTCCGCCCTCCCTTGTGCCACCTCTATTATAGCAATTTGGCATCTCGGACGCAATTAAGAACCCTTTAAGACTTTCCAAACGGCAGCAGAAGAATATCCGCCGCTTTCTTAACATCCTACCTCCTCCGGACCCGCCGCGCCATCGCTTTGGCTTACATCCTCCCGGCAAAACGAACACTTCTGTCATTTTGGCGCAAAAAGGCGGCGCCTCCATGCGCCGTCCCGCATAGAAAATCGGGAGGCCCGCCGGCCTCCCGAAAAAGCCATATTATCTTCTCCGCCGATGGAACAGATCCTGCACCAGCCTATTCTCCCGCGTCAGGTCCACCAGCACAAGCGCGCAGTAGCCGCTCTGGGGCTGATAGCACAGCAGCCGCCAGGTCCTGCCGTCCTCCATCCATGCGTCATCCGTCACTCTGGCGCTGCCGTTGATGGCCACATCCGCAAACACCGGCAGCCATTTGGGATCGCCCACGCCCTTGAGGGTCGTGATGGGCTGATCCTGGATCTGCACCAGGCGCACCTGCTCCAGCGTTTCCATGGCCCGGTTGCAGTAGCGGATCAGGAACTCCGCGCCGCCGTTGCGTCCCTGGTATACCAGCTCCAGAATACACAGCGGCAGGGTCAAGCTCCCCAGCCACGCGTCCAGCTCCGCCGCCGGACAGGTCCTGCCGACCGTCGCCTGCTGCACCTCCGTCCGGGGCTTCTCCCGGACACGGTCCGAGCGCACCCGGCGCTTGAACTGCGTACCGTCCGTCATGGTGATGACCCCGGCCTTCTCGTTTTTAATATAGCTCTTGGAAACCACGATCCCCCGGTTTACGCTGGTAAATATCTCCTCCGGCAGCTCCGCATAGACGTCCTTCAGGCTTCGGTTGGTGCGAAGCGCACTGCCGTCCGCCTTTGTAATCTTTGTCTTTCTGCCATCTATGGTAATATAAGCGATCGCATCCACCGGGACCTGGACCTTGCGGTAGTCTGACTGTACGATCAAATAGCGTTTATCCCCCAAAGCTGCCACGACCCCTTTACAACTGTTTTCTTAAATTGTATCAGAGCCTTATTTTTATGTCAACTGTAAATCTTTATTTTTTTCAAATTTTTTTCTGAGGTTTTCACAGCTTTTCTCCGAATTTTTCCCCAATTTTCAGCATATTGTGGTGGATTTTCAATTACCCACAACCGATAGAGTATCGAGGCTCTCCGGCGTCTGTTTTTCTGTTATGTAAATTAGATTCAATTTTTTTCCAATCCCGCGATGCTGTGGGAGAAGCCCATGCCGTCCCGGTCCGTCCCGGCATAGTCCGTCAGGGTCACGGTGTAGGACGACGGCTGCGCGCCGTCCCGCCGGGCCTCCACGCGGCAGAGATACGTCCCGTCGCCTTGGTCCTCCGGCTCCGACACGGTCATGGTCATATCCGAAAGGTCCCACCGGGCGATCTGATATTCCGTCTGTCCATCCGCATAGACCTCCTCCGCATAGGGGTTTTCCTCCCCCACGGAGGGATACTGCGCCTCAAAGCCGCCAAACAGCGCCGCCACATACGGCGCCAGCTCCGCCTCCGTCAAGGTCACGGCGCCGTCCTGTTCCGCAGTCTGCCCGACCAGATAGGAGATGGCCCGCCAGAAGCAGCCGCTGCTGTTGGGGTCGTACCCCACCCCATCCATATAGGCGCCGTAAACCACGCTCCGGACCGCGCAGTACGTCAGCTCCGGCAGCTCCGCCGCCTCGGCATAGGCCGCCTCAGGCTCCGTCGGCGCTGTCGCCGCCGCTGTGACCTCCGCCTGCTCCGCCGGCGCGGAGACCAGCTCGCCGAACTCCGCCGCGCTCGCCTCCGCCACGGACGCCTCCGCGTTTCCGCAGCCAGCCAGGGCCGCCAGCACCGCCGCTAGGGCCAAAATTCGCATCCCGTATTTCATTGTCATGACCTCGATTTCCTTAAATGCTCTATATGCAGGATACCATGCTTTCCGGTGAAATGCAACTGTTTTCCCAAAAAGCAATCTTCCTTTCATTTTTGGCCTCCGGCGGGTTGGAAGGCGCAGATTTTCTTGACTTTTGCATTACGCACAAAAATATCCTGCAAAAATTTATATTTTCGGTAAAATTACGATTGACCTGCGGCGTGATTTGCAGTATAATCGGAGCGTACAGCAAGGGCGCTGTGAGGTCGTATTCATCTCACAGCGCCTAAATCATTATGTAAACCGGCCCGCATCTGCGGAGAGTAATGTAAAAGGAGTAGATAATTATGGCAGCAAACACCAAGGAGATCTACGGTTCCATGGTATTCAACGAGCACGTCATGAAGGAACGGCTCCCCAGCGCCACCTTTAAGAGTCTCAAGGCCACCATTGACGAGGGCAAGCCCCTGGATCTGGAGGTCGCGAATGTGGTGGCCAGCGTTATGAAGGACTGGGCCATCGAAAAGGGCGCCACGCATTACACCCACTGGTTCCAGTCTCTCACCGGCATCACCTCCGAAAAGCACGACGGCTTTGTCTCCCCCATCGGGGACGGCACCGCGATCATGGAATTCAAGGGCAAGGAGCTGATCCAGGGCGAACCGGATGCGTCCTCCTTCCCCTCCGGCGGTCTGCGCGCCACCTGCGAGGCCCGCGGCTATACCGCTTGGGACCCCACCAGCTACGCCTTTGTGAAGGACGACGTGCTCTGCATCCCCACCGCCTTCTGCTCCTACACCGGGGAGGCGCTGGATAAAAAGACGCCGCTGCTCCGTTCTATGAAGGCCCTTTCCACCGAGGCCTGCAAGGTCCTGGCCCTCTTCGGGAAGAAGTGCTCCCAGGTCACGTCCACCGTCGGCCCGGAGCAGGAATACTTCCTCATCCGCAAGGAGGATTACGCGCTGCGGGAGGATTTGATCCTCACCGGCCGCACCCTGTTCGGCCACACCGCCGCCAAGGGCCAGGAGCTGGAGGAGCACTACTTCGGCGCGCTCCGCACCCAGGTCTCCGAGTTTATGAAGGACCTGGACGACGAGCTGTGGAAGCTGGGCATTCCCGCCAAGACCAAGCACAACGAGGTCGCTCCCGCCCAGCACGAGCTGGCGCCCATCTTCGACACCACCAACAAGGCCGTGGACTACAATCTCCTGACCATGGAGATCATGCGTAAGGTGGCCGAGCGCCACGGGCTGGTCTGCCTCCAGCATGAAAAGCCCTTCGACGGCGTCAACGGCTCCGGCAAGCACAACAACTGGTCCATCTCCTCCGGCACCGAAAACCTGCTGGACCCCGGCGATACCCCCATGGATAACCTTCAGTTCCTGACCTTCCTCACCGCCATTATCAAGGCTGTGGACGACTATCAGGACCTGCTCCGCACCACGGTGGCCTCGCCCGGAAACGACCATCGGCTGGGCGCCAACGAAGCGCCTCCGGCCATCATCTCCATCTTTGTGGGCGATGAGCTGGGCGCGATCCTGGATTCCATCGCCAACGACAGCCCCTATCACGCTCGCAGCACCGCCAAGATCGACCTGGGCGTAGACGTGCTCCCGGTGTTCCCCAAGGACAACACCGACCGGAACCGCACCTCCCCCTTCGCCTTTACCGGCAACAAGTTTGAGTTCCGTATGCCCGGCTCCTCCGTGAACCTGGCCGACGCCAACACCGTCCTCAACACCGCCGTGGCCTATGTGCTGCGGGAGTTTACCCAGGAGATGGAGGGTCAGGAGGACTTCACCGCCGCTGCCGCCGCCTGGATCAAAAAGACCATCAAGGCCCATCAGCGCATCCTGTTCAACGGCGACGGCTATTCCCCGGATTGGGAGGCCGAGGCCGAGAAGCGCGGGCTTTGCAATATGAAGACCACGGTGGACGCCCTGCCCTGTGTGCTCTCGGAGAAGAACATCAAGCTCATGAGCGAGATGAACGTGCTGAGCCCTGTGGAGATGCAGAGCCGTTACGAGGTGGAGCTGGAGCACTACTCCAAGGTCATCAACATCGAGGCTCTCACCACCCTCGGTATGGCCCGCCGGCAGCTCATTCCCGCCGCCCTGGACTTCATGTCCTCCGTGGCCACCACCGCCGCCGCCAAGCAGGCCGTCAACGACACCATCAGCATCAAGGCCGCCAATCAGGCCGTCAACGCCATCAGCATCAAGACGGAAACCCAGATCCTCACCTCCGTGTCCAAGGACGTGGACGCCATGAACGCGGCCTGCGACAAGCTGGATGATCTGATGGACAACGTGACCAAGATCAAGGGAACCTATGAGCTGGCGGAATTCTACTGCAAGACCATACTGCCCGCCATGACCGAGGTTCGGGCCGCCGCCGACCACTGCGAAATCATCGTCGGCAAGAAATACTGGCCCCTGCCCAGCTATTCCGATATGCTCTTCTATGTGTAATCCGACGGGCCTGCCGCGTTTTTCGGCAGGCCCGTCCCAATACGTCTATACAAGCAGCCGCCGGACGTCTGTCTGGCGGCTGCTTTGGATTTGGTTTGATTACTGG
>CAZBOR010000081.1:0-8405 GCA_964493585.1 uncultured Oscillospiraceae bacterium | reverse complement strand
ACTCCGCCACCAAGTTCCTGGGCGGCCACGGCACCACCCTGGGCGGCATCATCGTAGACAGCGGAAACTTCGACTGGGCCAAGAGCGGCAAGTATCCCGGCATTTCCGAGCCGAACCCCAGCTATCACGGGGTCCGCTTCACCGAGGCGGCGGGACCGGCGGCCTTTGTGACCTATATCCGGGCCATTCTCCTGCGGGATACCGGCGCCACCCTCTCGCCCTTCAACGCCTTCCTGCTGCTCCAGGGTGTGGAGACCCTGTCGCTGCGGCTGGAGCGCCACGCGGAGAACACCAAAAAGGTGGTGGAGTATCTGGCGAACCATCCCCAGGTGGAGAAGGTCAATCACCCCAGCCTGCCCGACCATCCGGATCACGCGCTGTACGAAAAGTATTTCCCCAACGGCGGAGCGTCCATCTTCACCTTTGAGATCAAAGGCGGGCAGGAGGAGGCGTGGCGGTTTATCGACCACCTGGAGCTGTTCTCCCTGCTGGCCAACGTGGCGGACGTGAAGTCCCTGGTCATCCATCCGGCCACCACCACCCACTCCGAGCTCAGCCCGGAGGAGCTGCTGGATCAGGGCATCAAGCCCAACACCATCCGCCTGTCCATCGGCACGGAGCATATCGACGACATCATTGCCGACCTGGAAAAGGGCTTTGCCGCGGTCAGATAACAGAATGAACCGGGAGCGGGTGTGCCGCATGGCGCGGTACACCCGTTTCCTCTGCGTTTTTTATTGCTTTTCCGGCCTGCCCGCATTATAATGACAGGGAACACACGCTGGGAGGAATGCCCTATGGAGCCGCGGCTCACGGGAGTCAATGAAAATGAGGTGCTGCTGTATTTGGGCTACCGGGGCGGCGAGCTGCCGCCGGAGATCGGCGCGGATATTGCCCGCTGCCGGGATCTGCTGCTGAAAACGGCACGGCCCAGACTGGTGTGGCGGCAGTTCGAGCTGCTGCCGGATGGAACGCTGTCGGGGGCGGGCTTTCGCCCGGAGGGCAGCGACGTGCGGGAGCTTCTGCGGGATTGCCGTCGGGCGGTGCTCATGGGGGCAACCCTGGGTGCGGAGGTGGAGGCACTGCTGATGCGGGCGCAGGTGCGGAACATGGCGGACGCGGTGATTCTGGACTGCTGCGCCAGCAGCGCCATAGAAAATGTCTGTGACAACTTCTGTGAGGACCTCCAGGCGGCGCTGGCGCCGGCGTACCTGACGGACCGGTTCAGCCCCGGCTACGGGGATCTGCCCTTTGCCCAGCAGCCGTATTTCTGCATCGCGCTGGATATGAGCCGCCGCATCGGCGTTACGCTGTCGCCGGGCGGACTGATGATCCCGCAGAAATCGGTCACGGCGCTGATCGGCGTGGCGGACCGGCCCCAGAAAAAGCGGTTCCGGGGCTGCGCCCACTGTCAGATGTTCAGAAATTGTACCTATCGCAAGGAGGCGCGTACCTGTGGAAGAGCATAACTTTGTGTTTCTGGACGGCGGCATGGGGACCATGCTCCAGGCCAGGGGACTGCCCGTGGGCGTACTGCCGGAGCTGTGGAACCTGACCCATCCGGAGATCGTGGCGGAGATACAGCGGGAGTACGTCCGGGCCGGGAGCAGGGTCCTTTACGCAAACACCTTCGGGGCCAACCGCCACAAGGTGGGAAAGAGCGGCCACAGTCCGGCGGAGCTGATCGCCGGGGGCATTCGCGCCGCAAGAATGGCGGCGGAAGGCACGGACACCCGCGTGGCTCTGGATATAGGACCCATCGGCCAGCTCCTGGAGCCGCTGGGTACGCTGTCCTTTGACGAAGCCTATGATATTTATCGGGAGATGGTGGTCTCCGGCGAGGAGGCCGGCGCGGACCTGGTGGTGTTTGAGACCATGAGCGATCTCTATGAGGTGAAGGCTGCCGTCCTGGCGGCGAAGGAAAACACCCATCTACCCGTGTGGGTCACGATGACCTTTGAGGCCACCGCCCGGACCTTTGTGGGCGTCACCGTGCCGGCCATGGCCCTGACGCTGACGGGACTTGGCGTGGACGCCCTGGGCTTTAACTGCTCCCTGGGTCCCAAGGAGCTGCTGCCCATGGTGGAGGAGCTGCGCCGCTGGACCGATCTGCCGCTGATCCTGAAGCCCAACGCGGGCCTGCCGGACCCGGCCACGGGAGAGTACACCATCACGCCGGAGGAATTCGCGTCGGAGCTGCGCCCTGCGGCGGACCTGGGCGTGACCATCCTTGGGGGCTGCTGCGGAACCACGCCGGACTTCATCGCGGCCCTGGTGGCTGCCATGGAGGGCGCAGCGCCCAAGCCAAGGCCAGCGGCGGACCGCCACGGCGTCTGCTCTGCCACCTGCACCGCCGCGCTGGATGGCGTGCGGGTCATCGGCGAGCGCATCAATCCCACCGGGAAAAAGCGGTTTCAGCAGGCGCTCCGGGAGGGCGACATGGGCTATATCCTGGAGCGGGGCATGGAGCAGCAGGACGCCGGGGCCGACATCCTGGACGTGAACGTGGGACTCCCTGGCATCGACGAGCCGAAGATGATGACCCGCGTGGTGAAGTCCCTCCAGGCCGTGGTGGATCTGCCGCTGCAGATCGACTCCTCGGACCCGGCGGCCATCGAGGCGGGCCTGCGGGCGGTCAGCGGGAAGGCCATCGTCAACTCCGTCAACGGCAACCGGGAGGTCCTGGAGGCCATTTTGCCCCTGTGCAAAAAGTACGGTGCGGCGGTGGTGGGTCTGGCCATGGACCACCGGGGAATTCCCCAGACGGCGGAGGCCCGTATCGCCATCGCCCGGCGTATTCTGGACGCGGCGCTGGAGTTCGGCATCCCCAAGGAGGACGTGTTCATCGACTGCCTGACGCTGACGGTCTCCGCCCAGCAGGACCAGGCGGCGGAAACGCTGAAGGCGGTCCGCTATGTGACGGAGGAGCTGGGACTGCACACGGTCCTGGGCGTCAGCAATATCTCCTTCGGCCTGCCCGCCAGGGAACACATCACCGTCAGCTTCCTGACCCAGGCCATGTACGCCGGACTGGACCTGCCCATCGTGAATCCCAACCAGAAGGCGATCATGGACGCGGTGACGGCATTCCGGGTACTGTCGGGCCAGGACAGGGACAGCGCCGCCTATATCGAGCGGTTCGCCAACGCCGCCGCGCCTGCGGCTGCGGCGCAGACGTCCGGCCGGATGACCATCGAGACCGCCATCGCCCGCGGCCTCAAGGAGGAAACGGCGGCGCTGACCCGTCAGGCGCTGGAGACCATGACGGAGCTGGATGTGGTGAACCGGCAGCTCATTCCCGCCCTGGATCTGGTGGGGGATCGCTATGAGAAGCAGGAGATATTTCTTCCCCAGCTCATCAACGCCGCCAATGCCGCCTGTGAGGGCTTTGAGGTCATCAAGACCCGTATTGCCCAGAAGGGCGCCGGGTCCGTCAGCAAGGGCAAGATCGTGGTGGCCACGGTGGAGGGAGACATCCACGACATCGGCAAAAACATCGTCAAGGTGGTGCTGGAGAACTACGGATACACCGTGGTGGACCTGGGCCGGGACGTCCCGGTGGAGACCGTGGTGGAGGCGGTGATCCGGGAGGACGTGCGCCTGGTGGGGCTGTCCGCCCTGATGACCACCACGGTGGTGAGCATGGCCAGGACCATCGAAGCCATCCGCAAGAGCGGACATGACTGTAAAATATGGGTGGGCGGCGCGGTGCTGACCCCGGAGTACGCCGCGGAGATCGGCGCGGACTATTACGCCAAAGACGCCAAGCAGAGCGTGGATATTGCGAGAAAGGTGCTGGGATGATGAATGTCAGAGAATATTTGAAGGAACACATTTTGCTGTTCGACGGGGCCATGGGGACCTATTATGCCGCCCGGAACCACGGCGCAGCGGACTGCGAGGAGGCTGATCTCACGGCGCCGGAGGAGATAAGGCGTATTCACCGGGCCTACCTGGACGCGGGCTGCGGGGCCATCAAGACCAACACCTTCGGTCTCCGGCCCTCGGCCCAGGGCGCGGAGCGCTGCGGAGCGCTGCTGGAGGCGGGCTGGCGTATCGCCAAGGAGACCGCCGGGGAAAACGCCTTCGTGTTTGCGGATGTGGGACCGGTATCCCTGCCGGATCCGGCGGCGGTGCTGTCGGAGTACCGCTTCCTGGCGGACCGCTTTCTGGACCTGGGCGCGGAGAATTTCCTCTTTGAGACCCATGCCGGGGACGACCAGCTCCACGAAGTGGCCGCGTATATCAAAGAGCGGCGGCCTGATGCGTTTATTCTGGTGTCCTTTGCGGCCCAGCCCGACGGCTTTACCAGGGCAGGGGAGCTGGCGGGCGATCTGGTCCGGCGGGCGGCGGCGGACCCCAATATTGACGCGGTGGGACTCAACTGTGTCTCCGGCGCCAGACATATGGCGGCGCTGGTGGATACCATCGGCCCGGTGGACAAGCCGCTGTCGGTGATGCCCAACGCGGGCTATCCCACGGTACTGGGGAACCGGACCTACTACAACGGCGACCCGGCGTATTTTGCCATGCAGCTTTCGGAGCTGGCGGGAAAGGGCGCGAAGATTCTGGGCGGCTGCTGCGGCACCACGCCGGAGCATATGGCCGAGGTGGCGCGGGCGCTCCGGACGTCCGTCAGGCGGGCCGGTGTGACCGCTGTTCCCGTCCAGAGGACGTCGGCTCCGGCGGACGGTCCCTTCTATTCGGCCCTGTGCGACCCGGACCAAAAGCCCATCGCCGTGGAGCTGGACCCGCCGGAGGCGGCGGATCTGACCAAGTTCATGGCGGGGGCCAGAGAGCTGCAGGCGGGCGGCGCTGCAGCCATCACCATCGCCGACTGCCCGATCGCGCGGGCGCGGATGGACTCCAGCATCCTGGCCTGCAAGCTGCGCCGGGAGCTTCAGGTGGAGGCGCTGCCCCATATGACCTGCCGGGACCGGAACCTCAACGCCACCAAGGCGCTGCTCCTCGGCCTGTGCGCGGAGGATGTTCACAACGTCCTGGTGGTGACGGGCGATCCCATCCCCTCGGAGAGCCGGGACGAGGTAAAGAGCGTCTATAACTTCAACTCCCGGATGCTGGCCAGGTATATCCGGACCCTGAACGAAACGTCCCTGCCTGCGCCCTTCCACATCTTCGGCGCGCTGAACGTCAACGCGCTGAACTTCTCCGTGCAGCTCCGGCTGGCCCAGGAGAAGGTGAAAAACGGCGTCTGCGGCTTTCTGACCCAGCCGGTGCTGACGAAGCAGGCGCTGGAAAACCTCAAGCTGGCCCGTGAAGCCCTGGATGCAAAGCTCCTGGGCGGCATCATCCCGGTGGTGAGCCATCGGAACGCCCTGTTTATGAACTCCGAGGTCTCCGGTATCACCGTGGACAGCGAGATCATCCGCCGCTATGAGGGCCTGGACCGGCAGCAGGGTGAGGAGCTGGCCGTGAAAATCTCTGCGGTGGTGGCGCGGGAAATCGCGCCCTATGTAGACGGCTTTTATCTTGTGACGCCCTTTGGCCGCACGGGTCTCATGTGCCGCATCATGAAGGAGATCCAAGGACTGCCGTGATCGGCGGAAATAAGTTACGCTCCCATGCCGATGACATGGGAGCGTTATTTCATGGCGTAGCCGCCGCTGGATCATATGTAGGAATGAAAATAAAGGGGATCGGATACCTGTTTTTTGATGATTCGCCTCCGTTCGTCTGCGGGCGGGGCTGTCGGCACATCCGGGGATATTTCCCCGGAGATCAGCTTACCGACCGCGTATTTATCTCTAATATCAGCATACGGGAAAAACATGAACAAAGCGTGAACGAAGAACAAAAATTCTGTAAAGCCTTACGGGACCAGATCGGCCAGGGCAGAGCGGTCCAGCAGCGTGATGACGCCGTAGCCGGTTTTGAGATAGCCCTTGCAGGCGAAATCGCTGAGGATACGGCTGACCGTCACCCGGCTGACGCCAAGAGCGGCGGCCAGCTCCTCATGGGTCACATTCAGCCGTCCGGCCTCGGCGGGATAGTTCAGCAGCAGCCGGGCCAGCCGCTGCGGGGCCTGCTGAAAGCTCATGGTGTCCACATGGCCGCTGAGCAGCCGGACCGTCCGGGCCAGATAGGCGATCATGGCCGAGGCCAGCTCCGGATGCCGGCGGAACAGGGCATCCACGGTCTCCCGGCCAAGCCGCAGGATCTGGCAGTCCGTCTGGGCCGTGGCGGTGGAGACCCTGGGCATTCCATCGAAAAAGGACGCCTCCCCAAAGATGCTGCCCGCCCGGTAGACGGTCAGCAGCCGTTCCTCGCCCCGGTCGGAAAAAATTGCCGTGCGGACCTCGCCCTCCTTGAGACAGTAGAGATAGTCCGGCTGCTGGCCCTGGAGGTAGATGAGCTGGCCCTTTTTATAGCTGGAGGCCGGCGCGGCGGAGAAAAAGGGCTGAAACAGCTCTTTGGGGAGACCCGTGCCGGGAGCGGAAAAGCTGTCGTAGTACATGATGTTCACCTCTTTTTTCTTAATTGTAACACAGTTTACATTCTTTCCGCAAGGGTTGTGTCATAATAGGTCCAGGAAGAAACCAGATTTTTTCATGCCCACGGGGATACCGTTTTCGGGCGGCGTGTGGTATGATAAAAGAAAAAACAGGAGGGACCTTCTATGGGTATGACCATGACACAAAAAATTCTGGCGGCCCATGCCGGGAAAGCGGCTGTGGCTGCCGGAGAGCTGATCGAGGCCAGGCTGGATCTGGTGCTGGGCAACGACGTGACCACGCCCGTGGCGATTACGGAGTTTGAAAACGCCGGCTTCACCAGAGTTTTCGACAGAGACAAAATCGCCATTGTTCTGGACCATTTCACGCCATGTAAGGACATCAATGCCGCCAAGCTCAGTATGCAGGCCAGGACCTTTGCCAGAAAGCACGGCATCACCAATTTCTTCGACGTGGGCAGCATGGGAATTGAGCACGCTCTGCTGCCGGAAAAGGGCTTGATCGCGGCGGGCGAATGCTGCATCGGCGCGGACTCCCACACCTGTACCTATGGGGCGCTGGGCGCCTTCTCCACGGGCATCGGCTCCACGGATATGTGCGCGGGCATGGCCTCCGGCCGGGCCTGGTTCAAGGTGCCTGCCGCCATCCGGTTTTACCTGACCGGGGAATTACAGCCCTGGGTCTCCGGCAAGGACGTGATCCTGCACATCATCGGCATGATCGGCGTGGACGGCGCGCTGTATAAGTCCATGGAATTTGCGGGACCCGGCGTGGCGGCGCTCAGCATGGACGACCGCTTTACCATCGCAAACATGGCCATTGAGGCGGGCGCGAAGAACGGCATTTTCCCGGTGGATGAAAAGACCGTGGAGTACATGACCGGACGGGTCAGCCGCCCCTGGACCGTATACGAGGCGGACGACGACGCGGAGTACGAGCAGGTCATCCGCATCGACCTCTCCGAGATCTCCCCCACGGTGTCTCTGCCCCATCTGCCCAGCAACACCCGGACAGTCGCGGAGGTGGCGGGCATGGAGATCCAGCAGTGCGTGATCGGCTCCTGCACCAATGGCCGCATCTCCGATCTGCGTATTGCAGCCCGGGTCCTGGAGGGGAGGAAGGTGGCCGATACGGTCCGCTGTATCGTGATTCCCGCCACCCAGGGCGTATATATGCAGGCGCTCCGGGAGGGCCTCATCGAGACCTTCATCAACGCCGGCGCCGTGGTGTCCACACCCACCTGCGGACCCTGTCTGGGCGGCCATATGGGTGTGCTGTATGAGGGCGAGCGGGCCATTTCCACCACCAACCGAAACTTTGTGGGCCGTATGGGCCATGTCAAGAGCGAGGTCGTGCTGGCCTCTCCCGCAGTGGCGGCTGCTTCTGCGGTGAAGGGGACCATCTGCGCGCCGGACGCACTTTGAGAGGGGGATTTACAGTGAAGATTTCTGGAAATGTACATAAATACGGTTCCAATGTGGACACGGACGTGATTATTCCCGCCCGGTATCTGAACGAGCCGGACCACGCGGCTCTGGCCTCCCACTGCATGGAGGACATCGACGCCGGGTTTGCCGCCAGGGTCCAGCCCGGCGACATCATGGTGGCGGACTGGAACTTCGGCTGCGGCTCCTCCAGGGAGCACGCGCCCATCGCCATCAAGGCCAGCGGCATCGCCGTGGTTATCGCCTCCAGCTTTGCCCGCATCTTCTACCGCAACTGCATCAACATCGGCCTGCCGATCATGGAATGCCCCGAAGCCGCGGCGGGTATCGACGCCGGGGACAAGGTGACGGTGGACTTTGCCACGGGCGAGATCGTCAACGAGACGAAGGGGGAGACCTACCGGGCCGCCGCGTTCCCGGAGTTTATCCAGGGCATCATCGCATCCGGCGGTCTGCTGAAGTCCCTGAAAGCCCGTGGGCTGGCGGA
>CAZBOR010000080.1:0-8498 GCA_964493585.1 uncultured Oscillospiraceae bacterium | reverse complement strand
TTTTTTTGAAACGGACGTTGACAACGCCGGGAAAGTAAAGTATGATAGGTATATGACCTGGCCGGACAGCCGCGGAGGGCGCGCCGCAAGGCCCCTCTGAGGAAAGTCCGGGCTCCATAGGGCAAGGATAACGGGTAACGCCCGCCGTAGGCGACTACAGGAAAAGTGCAACAGAGATATACCGCCGCCGGTTCATGCCATCACGATGTCAACCATTAGAGCTTTGACGCTCGCCTGATCGTGTCATGGGCAGTGCCGACGGTAAGGGTGGAAAGGCGAGGTAAGAGCTCACCGGCTGCCGTGTGAAAGCGTGCAGTCCTGTAAACTCTATCCGGAGCAACACAGGGGAACACGAGGCTGGCCCGGCCGTTCCCCGATAGTGGCTTGAGCCCAGCGGCGACGTTGGGCCTAGATAGATGGCTGTCGATCACAGAACCCGGCTTACAGGCCAGATCATAGGAGGCGTGCCGCAGAACCCCTGCGGTGCGCCTCTTTTTCCCGCGCCCGCCGGAAAACGACTTGAAAAATTCACAATTTCCCTTTATTATATAAGGAGAAGAAATGCGCCGGATTTTCGGCGAATCAAGACATCACAGCGGGAGGCGGCCTATGGACACCAAAACAGAGCTGGAAGCCCTGCGTCAAGAGAACCAGCGGCTCAAAAAGGAGCTGGAGCAGCAGCGGATTCAGGCGGAGAATTTATCCCGCGAGGCGTTTCTGGCCGATCTCGTGGGCCGCAACCGCCTGTCCGCCGAGGAATTTTCGGAGGGCTGCCGGTCCCTGCACGTCTCCCTGCCCTCCGACCGCTTCGCCGTCATGGGGATCGAGCTCCAGTCGGACCTGCCCTTCAGCATGGGGAGCAGCGTCCCGGACAACCAGGAGCATCTGCGCTATGTGCGTTTCCTGGTCCGCAACGTGGTGGAGGACCTGATGAACGAGAAAAACATCTGCCATGTGCTGACGGTCCAGGGCTCTCTGGTGGCGCTGCTGAACCTGCTGGAGCCGGACAGCGACGCTCTGGCCTCTGTGGAACGGGCCGCCCGACAGGCCGCGGAGCTTTTTGAGAGCCACTATGACACGGTGGTGAATTTCTCCATCTCCGGGGTCCACCGGCCCTATACCGCCATCCCGGCCGCTTACAGTCAGGTCCAGGCGCTCCGGGACTACCGCACCATGGCCGGGGACGAGACCTGTGTCCTGCGCTATGACCAGCAGACGGAGGCATATCTCACCAAGGAGCGGGTGGAGCATTTTGAATTTGAGCACGCTCTGGGCAACAACATACGCGCCGGAGACTACGAGGCGGCCCGGTCCCTGGTCCACAAAATGCTGGATGCGGAGTTCGGCCACGCCCGGCCCACGGTGCAGGTATACATGATCCGGGCCTACGGCATCATCAACGACATCCTCCATGTGTTCGATTCGCTGGAGGAGGAGTTTTCGCCGGAATTTCTGGTGGAGCTTCAGGCCGGACCGCGAATCGTCAATGCCACATCCCTTCAGGAAATATCCAAAGAGGTGGACTCCATCTTTGACGCCATCATCGCCCGCCAGCAGACCATGGAGCAGGAGCCGCAGTGGGTCCAGAACGCCATGGACTACATGGACAACAACTTCACCGACCAGAATCTCAATGTATCCGGCGTCGCCGACGCCGTGGGCATCAACCCGGTGTACCTCAGCCGGATGCTGAAAAAATACCGGAATCTGCGCCCGCTGGAGTACATCCACCAAAAGCGCATCGCGCTGGCCAAGGAGCTGCTGAGCCGGGGCGTCACCGTGAAGGACACCCTCCCGCAGGTGGGCTATTCCAGCGCCCTGACCATGAATCGGGCCTTCCGCCGGTTTGAAAACACCACCCCCGGGACCTTCTACCGGGACCCGAAGCTCAAATGATGCCGCAAAAACCGCCCCTGCCGGGTTTGGCAGGGGCGGAAGTTTTTTACCAGGTACGATAGAACATCGTCACGATCTGTGCGCGGGTGCAGGCGTCGTCGGGGCCGAAGCGGCCGTCGCCGTATCCCTCGACAATTCCCTCCTCGGCGCACCAGAGCACCGCGTCATAGTACCAATCCGTATTATCGGTGAGCTTCACATCGGTAAAGGGGTTCTCCTCCGCTGGGTTAGAGCCGAAACAACGCCAGATAAAGGTGGCGACCTGCGCGCGGGTGCATTCGGCATCCGGGCTGAAGTGGGTCTTATCCGTACCCAGGGTGATTCCATAGGAAGCGGCCCAGAGCACCGCGTCATAGTACCAGCTCGTGTCGTCGGTCAGCTTCACATCCACAAAGGGGTTTTCATCATTCTCAGGTTCGGGGCAGTTCAAGATGCGCCACAGGAACGTGATAAGCTGGGCGCGGGTACACGTGCTGTCCGGGGCAAAGGTGGTCTCCGTGACGCCGGTGGTAATATCGCAGGCTGCGGCCCAGCGCACCGCGTCATAGTACCAGCTCGTGTCGTCGGTCAGCTTTACATCCTCAAAGGGGTCTCCCTCCGGCAGCTCAAAGCGGAAAAAGATTCCTGTCCCGGCTGCAATCGACTTCTCCGTATAGTATTCATATTCCGTGATACTGCCGCCATCGGTCTCTGTTTTTGTTTCTTTCACCTCAATGTCATAGCTTCCGTTGTTGCCTACGCAGACAATAACTGTTCCAGTCAACCAGTATGTACTTGTCGGTGTATATGAACCATACAAAAGGCCGCCGTCTCCGGGGATATATGCCTTCAAGGTCTCGCCCGTTTCCTCGTCCTTTATTGAGTAGTCTAACGTATTCCCTACGTAACCATCCGGGAGGGTGATGGTCGTACCAATGGGGAGCACATACACCGGCTGCTCCCGCGCCTCATACAGGGAAACGGTACTTGCGCCGCCGCCGCCCGCGCCGGTAGAACGGTTTGTCTTAGAACCTATGACCGTCTCGACAAGCTCCGTGTCCACCCGGATGATGGGAGCCGAGAGCGTCACAGTTGTACTCCCGTCGGGCATCTCAACGGTGGTCGCTCCGGCCACTGCCTTGTCCGCCGCCATCGCCGTCATCGGCAGCAGGCCGGCAAACATACATACCGCCAGAAGCACTGCGAGAATTCTTTTTTTCATGAAAAATCACTCCTATTCGGTTATTATCTCCAGCTTGATTATAGCTTGCCGCCGCAGAGATGTCAACAGAAAATGAATATTTCATGAACAATTTTTGAACGCCGCATCAGGAGGGCTTTGAATAGACCGCCGGGCAGATCGTCACGTCCCGGGGCGGTCCGGGCGGCGCGATGTCCTTTTCCATCAGCAGCAGATGCCCGAAGCGGCCCCGATGCCTGCTGACCTGGGAAAACCCGTATTTCCGGTAGAACCCGATGGCGTTTTTGTTGGTGGGGGCCACCGAGAGCTGGAGCCGGGTCCGGCCCAGGCGGCGGTAAAAGGACACCGCGTGGCCCACAAGCTGGATCCCAAGCCCCTGGTGGCGAAACGGCTCCCGCAGATAGAGGAACGGGATATATCCCACGCCCTTGTCCGCGTCCCGACGGGGGCTGAGCTGGATCATCCCCACGGGCGTCCGGTCCAGATACCCCACCACCATGGCCGCCGGGTCCGGCCCGATGGTCCGCTGGGCGTCCAGCCAGAAGCCGGAGCCGTCAAAGCCGCTCAGATCGCCGTAGACCACCCGCCATGCGTCGGCGCGGTAGCGGATATACTCCTCCACCGCGTCGGAGGCCATGGGCCGGATGCAGAGATCACGGGGATGGAGCCGCAGCAGCTCCCGGCCCAGGTGGCTGACATCGTGGCTGTATTTTAGAGAAAACCGCTCCCCGTCCCAGGTCATCAGGGTCACGGCGGTGTTGGCGCCGCGGCCCGCCAGATCGGAACGCTTCAGATCATAAAACAGCTTGTCCAGCACCGCGCCGATGAAAAAGCCGTGGGCGCAGACCGCCACCGTTTCCTCCCTGTGGGCCTTGACAATGTCCGTTATGGCCGCCGCGCCGCGCTCCGCCACGCCCGCGTAGGTGTCCGCCCCCGGAATGCTCCAATGGAGGGTGTCGGAGGTGAAGCGCCGCATCTCCTCCGGGTCATCCGCCGCCACGTTGCCAAAGGTCTGGTCCTCCCATGGACCCACGTTCACCTCCCGAAGCCGTCGGTCCGTATAGACCGGCAGGCCCCTGGGCCGGCACAGCGCCGCCGCCGTTTCGATGCTCCGGCACAGGTCGCTGGCGTATACCGCGTCCAGCGGCACCTCCTGGAACCGCCGGACCAGAGCCGTAAGCTGCCGCCGTCCCAGCTCCGTGATGCAGCCGTCATAATTGCCCTGCATCCGGCGATAGAGGTTGCCCTCGGCCTCGCAGTGGCGGATGAGATAGAGCCTCGTCATGTCACCAGACCTCCAGCGTCCCTGTCAGCGCTCCGGCACGGGCCACGCCATGGCTCCGGCAGAAATCCGACAGTTCCTCGGCAATCCGCACAGGCGCCATGGGGTCGGACAGCGTGGCGGTCCCCACCGCCACGGCGGTTGCGCCCGCCATCATCAGCTCCGCCGCGTCCTGGCCCGTGGAGACGCCGCCCATCCCCAGCAGGGGCAGGTCCACCGCCCGGTGGACCTCATGGATACAGCGCACCGCCACCGGGAGCACCGCCGGACCGCTGAGACCGCCGGTGTTGTTTTTCAGAATGGGCCGCCGGGTGTTCAGGTCGATTCGCATTCCCAGCAGCGTGTTGATGAGGGAGATTGCGTCCGCTCCGGCGTCGGCCACCGCCTTGGCAATCTCCGAAATGGAGGTGACATTGGGGCTGAGCTTCACCATCACCGGCAGATGGGTGTGCGATTTCACCGCTCCGGTGGCGGCGGCGGCAGTCTCCGGCCGGGTGCCGAAGGCCAGGCCCTCGCACCGGACATTGGGGCAGGAGATGTTCACCTCCAGCATATCCACCCCAGGGGCGGACAACAGCTCCGCCATCTGGGCAAACTCCTCCACCGTTCCGGCGGAGAGATTCACAATGACGCGGGTCCCCTGCTGCCGGAGCCAGGGCAGCTCCTCCTTCAAGAAGCCCTCCACGCCGGGATTCTGCAATCCCACGCTGTTGAGCATCCCGCCGGGCGTCTCCGCGATCCGCGGACCGGGATTGCCTCTGCGGGCCTCCATGGTCAGGCCCTTGGCGCAGACGCCGCCCAGGGCGCTGAGAGGATAGAGCTCCGCATACTCCCGGCCAAAGCCGAATGTGCCGGAGGCCGCCACAATGGGATTGGCCATCTCCATCCCCGCCAGACTGACGCGCATATCCGGTTTCTCAGGCATCCCAGACCACCTCCTCTCCACGAAATACCGGGCCGTCCTTGCATACCTCTTTCATGGTCTGGCCGCCGTCGGGGTCCCATATCGGGGTCGCGCAGGTGAGGCAGGCCCCCAGGCCGCAGCCCATACGCTCCTCCAGGGAAACGTAGCAGGGTACCCCTGCCTCCCGGCAGGCGGCATAGGTGGTTTTCAGCATGATCCCGGGGCCGCAGGCGAACACCGCCGCATAGGGCCGCTGGGCCAGCATATCCGCCGCGCCCCGGGCGGCAAAGCCCTGGGTCCCGATGGAGCCGTCGTCGCTCATAACCAGCACCCGGCCGCACAGGGGCCGAAACTCCTCCACCAGAAGCGCCCGGTCCCGGGACCGGAACGCCAGCACCGCGTCGGCGGCCTCCGCCCGCTGGGCGGCAAAGAGCATGGGCGGGACGCCTACGCCGCCGCCCACCAGCAGTACCCGGCCCCGGATCTGGGGAAAGCCGTGGCCCAGCGGCCCCAGCACATCCAGCGTATCGCCGCAGCTCCGCCGGGAAAGCCAGTCCGTGCCGCCGCCCTTGATCTCAAAAACGATGGTCAACTCCTCTCCCCGGACCCCGGCGATGGAGATGGGCCGCCGGAGCTGAAAGCCCTCGCAGCGGATATGGACAAACTGTCCCGGCCGGGCCTGAGCCGCCAGGGCCGCAGCGTGCAGGACCAGCGTGGCATAGCAGCCCTCCCGCCGGGCCGCAGCGACCCCGGCAAAATGTTGTAGCTTCATGTATATCCTCCCATCACAGCACCCGCACATAGGCGCCGATGTCGTCCCGCATCCTGATGGCCTCGTTCCGGGCGGCCTCCTGGTAGTCGGTCCCGTCGCCGCCGGTCTTTTTCCATGCACACATAATGCCCCTGGAGGAGTTGACGATGGCCCCATGGCCGAACCTGTCAAAGGCGTACTGCACGTCCCTGGCTCTGCCTCCCTGGGCGCCGTAGCCGGGGACCAGGAAAAAGAGCTTCGGATACTTCTCCCGCAGGGCCTTGAGATCCTGGGGGTGGGTCGCGCCCACCACCGCGCCGATGGCGGACCAGCCGGAGGACCCCACAAGCTGCTCCTTATCCGTCAGACGCATCGCCAGATCAGCCACCACCGTGTGGACCAGCCGATCTCCCGCGATCAGGTCCTGAAGCTCTCTGGAGCTGGGGTTGGAGGTCTTGACCAGCAGGAAGATGGACTTGTCCCGCTCCCGGCACAGGGCCGTAAAGGGCTTCAGCGCATCGGTGCCCAGATAGCCGTTGACGGTCACGCTGTCGCAGTCAAAGGGGGCATAGCTCTGCCCGTCCACGGAGATCCGGCCCAGATAGGCCGCCGCGTAGGCCTCACAGGTGGTGCCGATGTCGCCGCGCTTGGCGTCCATAATGACATACAGCCCCTGCTCCCTGGCGTAGGCACACAGCTCCTCCAGCACGGCGATCCCGGCGCTGCCCAGGGCCTCGAAATAGGCGCTCTGGGGCTTCACCGCAGGGACCACGTCCCGGAGCGCGTCGATCAGTCCCCGGCAGAACAGACGGTAGGCCTCCGCCGCGCCCCTCAGGGTGGGGCCGTACTCGGCATAGGCCGCATCCACGAGATGCCGGGGAATGTAGTCCAGTCTGGGATCCAGACCGGCCACCGTGGGGTTTTTCTTTTTCCGTATCATTTCCTGCAAGCGATCCATTGACATGGGGATCCCTCCCTGCATCCAAATTTTCTATGCTTAGTTTATCATATTTTCGCCGGGATGTAAAGGCGGCTGTGGGGGTCCTGCGCCCCATACGTTCCCGTCAGTCCCGGTAGGTGATCTTCCCCTCCAGCATGGTGAGCTTCACCCTGCCCGTGAGCCGGCATCCGGCAAAGACGGTGTTGCGGGCCTTGGAGCGGAACTTCGCCGGGTCCACGGTCCAGACCTCTCTGGGGTCAAAGGCCATCAGGTCCGCCCGGTCGCCGGGGCCTGCCGCCACGGTGCGGCCCAGGATGGCGGCGGGGACCGACGACATTTTGGCGATCAGCTCCGGCACGGTCAGATAGCCGGGGACGCACAGCGCCGTATAGGCGGCCCCCAGGCTGGTCTCCAGCCCCACCGTGCCGCTGGGCGCCTCCGGCAGGGGCCGGGCCTTTTCCTCCGCAGAGTGGGGCGCGTGGTCCGTCACGATGCAGTCCAGGGTGCCGTCCAGCACCGCCTCCAGAATGGCCTGCCGGTCCGCCTCGGTCCGCAGAGGCGGGTTGACCCGCGCCATGGTCCCCCTGGTGAGCAGCTCCTGCTCCGTGAAGGTGAAATACTGGGGGCAGGTCTCGGCGGTGACAGGAATCCCATGGGCCTTGGCCTCCCGGATGAGCCGGGCGGAGCCGCCGGTGGACACATGGGCGATATGTACATGGCCCCCGGTCTCCCCGGCCAGCATCAGATCTCTGGCCACCATCAGGTCCTCGGCGATGGCGGGCCGTCCCGGCAGACCGAGCCGGCGGGAGACCGCGCCCTCGTTGACCGCGTAATTCCGGACCATCTCTCCGTCCTCGCAGTGGGAGATCACCACCTTGTCCAGCGCCTTGGCCGAAAGCAGCGCGTCCCGCATCCGCTTGGCGGAGGTCACAGGCACGCCGTCATCGGAAAAGGCACAGGCGCCTGCGGCGCTGAGGGCCGCAAAATCCGTCAGGACCGCGCCCTCCTGTCCCACGGTCACGGCCCCGATGGGCAGGACATGGCACACTCCGGCCTCCGCCGCCTTTTCCAGCACATATTCCATGGACTCCGGCGTGTCCAGAACCGGCCTGGTGTTGGGCATACAGGCCACGGTGGTGAAGCCGCCCGCCGCAGCCGCCGCCGAGCCGGTGGCGATGTCCTCCTTATAGGTGAGGCCGGGGTCCCGGAAATGCACGTGCATATCCGTCAGACCGGGGCAGAGATAGCACCCGGTCAGATCCACCGTCTGATGGTCCCCGGCGGGCAGCGCCGGAGCCATGGCGGAGATCACCCCCTGCTCCACCAGCAGGTCCAGGCGGGTGACAGTCCCCGCGACGGGGTCCACAAAATCGGCATTTTTCAGCAAAATTCCCATAACTTTTCCGTTCCTTTCTGCATAGACGCGGCCCCGGAGGGGCAAGCTGATTTGCGAGGGGAGGGACTTCTTTTGGAAGCAAAGACATTTTTGATGGCCATGGGCCTTGGCGCGGCGGCAGGCACCGCCATGGGCATGATGCTGCCCCG
>CAZBOR010000079.1:0-8505 GCA_964493585.1 uncultured Oscillospiraceae bacterium | reverse complement strand
CCCAGGCGCTTGACAGGAGCCTGTTATTATGATAGCATACTTACATAATATGTTTTATGCTGTTCTTCCACAAAAGAAAGCGTTTCGGGAAAGAACAGCAGAAGTTGCCTGCAACCCATATCTTATGAGGAGGAACCGTATGAAACAACGGGCGCTGTGCATCCTGATCGCGATAGCGCTGATGCTGTCCGGCTGCGGACAGCGCATGGACGGCAGTCCGGCGGCGGAGGAATCGGTGATCTTTACCGATGATCTGGGCCGGGAAATCGCCGTCTCGTCGCCCCGGCGGGTGGCGGCGCTGATCGGCAGCTTCGCGGATATATGGTGTCTGGCCGGAGGAAAGGACGCTCTGGTGGCCACGGCCCACGACACCTGGACGGGATTCGACCTGGACCTGGATGACAGCGTGGCGGATCTGGGGGCCATCACGGAGCCGAGTCTGGAGACACTGGTTGCGGCCGAGCCGGATCTGGTGCTGGCCAGCGCCAATACCGACGCGGACGTGGCGCTGCTGGAGACACTGGAGGAGATGGGGATCCCGACGGCATATTTCTCCGTGTCCGGCTTTTCCGAATATCTGAATATGCTGCGTATCTGCACCGAAATCACCGGGCAGACAGAGAACTATACGCGCTACGGCGAGGATGTGCGGCGGGAAGTGGAAGCTGCCAGGGAAAAGTGCGACGGCAGTCAGCCGTCCGTCCTCTATATCCGGGCGACCGGTTCCAGCTGCAAGGTAAAAAGCAGCGAGGACAGCGTGCTGGGAGAAATGCTCCGGGATCTGGGCTGCGTGAATATTGCCGACAGCGATGCCTCTCTGCTGGAGAGCCTCAGCATGGAGGCGATCCTGACGGCGGACCCGGATTTCATCTTTGTGGTCTGCCAGGGCGCCGATCCCACCGGAGCGGAGGAGAATCTGGAGAAAACGCTGCTGGCCAGCCCCGCCTGGGAGACCCTGACTGCCGTGCGGGAGGGGCGATACTATGTGATGGACAGCAGCCTGTATAATCTGAAGCCGAACGCCCGATGGGGAGAAGCCTATGAAAAGCTGGCGGAAATTCTATATGGATAAAAAGCTGTGGCTGCTGCTGGGGCTTGTGCTGCTGGCGGCAATTTCCGGCATCTGCATCGGGCCGGTGCTGCTGACCCCCGGCGAGCTGTGGAGCGCGATATGGGGCGGCAGCGGGACGGCAGCCGATATTGTCCGGTATGTCCGGGTGCCGAGGACCCTGGGCTGCCTTTTGGCAGGAGCGGCGCTTGCGGTCTCCGGGGCGGTCATTCAGTGCGTGCTGGCAAACCCGCTGGCGGCGCCCAATATCATCGGGATCAACGCGGGAGCGGGCCTGACGGTGGCGCTGGCCTGCGCGATACTGCCCGGAGCGGTGATATTTCTGCCGCTGGCCGCCTTCCTGGGGGCCTTTTTGGGGGCGATGCTGGTGCTGGGGATTTCGGAGCGCACCGGCGCGTCCCGGCTGACGCTGGTGCTGGCCGGCGTGGCGGTGTCTCAGGTATTCAGCGCGGGCATTGATGCGGTAGTGACCTTCGTCCCGGAGGCCCTGAACGGCTACTCGGATTTTCGCATTGGAGGACTGTCCAACCTGACGATGAGCCGCATCTGGCCGGCTGGGATCGTGATCGCCCTGGGTCTGGCGCTGGCCCTGTCCCTGTCCGGGGAACTGGATATATTGATGCTGGGGAGCGACACAGCCCAGAGCCTGGGGCTTCCGGTGAAGCGGTATCGTCTGCTCCTGCTGGGGATCGCCGCGGCCCTGGCCGGAGCCGCCGTGAGCTTCGCGGGACTGCTGGGCTTTGTGGGGCTGCTGGTACCCCATATCATGCGCCGTCTGGTGGGCGAGGAGAGCCTGACTTTGCTGATCGGCTCCGCGCTGGGGGGCGCGCTTCTGGTGACGGTCTGCGATTTGCTGGCGAGGACGGTTTTTTCTCCCTACGAGATTCCGGTGGGTATCGTCATGTCTCTGCTGGGCGGGCCGTTTTTCCTGTGGCTCCTGCTGGGGCAGCGGAGGAGGACACGGGTATGATTGAGCTGAGCGGATTTACTGTGGGGTATGACGGCCGCGCGGTCCTGGAGGATGTCGATCTGTCCTTCCCCTTCGGGCAGGTGACGGCGCTGCTTGGCCCCAACGGATGCGGGAAAAGCACCCTGATACGCTCCGCGCTGGGGCTGCTGCCCCCCATTTCCGGAGAGGTCCGCTATGACGGAACGCCGATTTCCCAATTAAAGCAGCGGGATATTGCCAAGCGGGCCGCCTATCTGGCCCAGTCCCGGAGCCTGCCGCACATCACGGGATATCGCATGGTGCTGCACGGGCGGTTCCCCTATCTGGGCTATCCCCGGCGCTATCGGAGCGAGGACCACGCGGCGGTTCGGGCCGCCCTGCGGGAAATGGACGCGGAGCCGCTGGCGGATCGGATGCTGACCACCCTGTCCGGCGGGGAGCGGCAGAAAATCTATCTGGCCATGGTGCTGGCCCAGGATACGCCGACGATCTTTCTGGACGAGCCGACCACCTATCTGGATGTCGGCCGCCAGCAGGAGGTAATGGCGGCAGCCCGCCGGCTTGCCGAGCGGGGAAAGGCTGTGGTGGAGGTGCTCCATGACCTGTGCCTGGCCCTGCGCTGGGCAGATCGTCTGGCGGTATTCGACCGGGGGAAGCTGGCCGGAGCCGGGACCCCGGAGGACATCTACCGGAGCGGGCTGCCGGAGCGGGTATTCGGCGTGTCTCTGGGGCGGGTAGAAACGCCGGAGGGCTGGCGATACTATTATCGGTAGAAGCCTCCTTCGGACGCACTGCGGAGCGTTCCGGTCACGGACCGGATGGCCCGGTTGACGAACGCCCTCGGATGGGGTATGATAGGGGCATAAACAAGGCAAAGGAATGGTGGACAGTATGCGACGCAGCGACAGAGAGATTACGACCCGTTCGGAGATCATCGAGGTCATGGAGCGGTGCGATGTGTGCAGGATCGCCCTCAACGGCGACGGCTATCCCTACATCCTCCCGCTGAATTTCGGCATGGAAACGGACGGCGAGCAAATCACGCTGTACTTCCACGGCGCGGCCACGGGGACCAAGTACGACTTGATCGCCAGGGACGATCGGGTCAGCTTTGAGATGGACTGCGGCCACGCTCTGGTGTCCGACTTCGCCGCCCGGACCTGCACCATGGAGTACCAAAGCGTCATCGGAACCGGCCGTCTGGAGCTGCTCCCGGAGGAGGAAAAGCTCCACGCCCTGACCGTCCTGGTGCGGCACTATCACAAGGAGGGCTTTCCCGTCGATCCGGCGGTGATGCCGCACACCGTCGTCATGCGGCTGACGGTGGAGCAGGTCACGGGAAAGGCGCGAAGGAAATAAGGGCGCCGACGGGCCGCTCGTTCCCTTTGGCAAAGCACGAAACACAATTTTGGCGCGCCGGCGCCCAAGGATGGATGATATATGTTTGACTATGTACGGGTTTCCTGCTGTGTTCCGGCCATCGAAGTGGCGGACGTGGCGGGCAATACGGAAAAGATCGCGGGCCAGCTCCGACAGGCGGCGGAGCAGGGCAGTCATTTGGCGGTGTTCCCGGAGCTTTGCCTGACGGGGTACACCTGTCAGGACCTGTTTTTCCAGCAGACCCTGCTGGAGGACTGCCGCAAGGCGCTAAGCTCCCTTTGCACACTCACCGGGGAGCTGGACCTCACCGCCGTGGTGGGTGCGCCCCTGAGGATTCGGGGGCAGCTCTACAACTGCGCGGTGGTGCTCTGCTGTGGCCGCGTGGCGGGCGTGGTACCCAAGACCTTCATGCCCAACTATGGGGAATACTACGAAAAGCGCTGGTTCTCCACCTCCGAGGACTGGCGGGCCGTGGAGGGCAAGGACCCCGGCGTCCGGGTCCGGGAGGACCTGGGCCTGGCCCCGCAGGAGCCGGAGCGCGTGGAAATCGGCCGGGACCTGCTGTTTTCGGTCCCCGGCGGTCCCACCTTCGGCATCGAGCTGTGCGAGGACCTGTGGACGCCGCTGCCGCCCAGCACCTTCCTCTGCATGAACGGCGCGGAGCTGATCGTGAACCTCTCCGCCAGCAACGAGGTCATCGCCAAGCGGCAGTACCGGAGGAGCCTGGTGGCCCAGCAGTCGGCCCGGTGTCTGAGCGCCTATGTCTACTGCTCCGCCGGCTGTACGGAATCCACCCAGGACCTGGTGTTTTCCGGCCACAGCCTGATTGCGGAAAACGGCACGGTCCTGGCGGAGAATCAAAAGCTGCTGGATACGGACTATGTGCTGACCATGGACATTGACCTGGGACGGCTCCGGGCGGACCGGCTGAAAAACCGCAGCTTTGCGGACGCGGCGCGGCTCTACGGACCCCACGAGCCGGTCCGGCGGGTGGCGCTTTCCGGCACGGCCCGGTCCTGGGACAGCGATGGCAGCCTGTACCCCGTGCAGAAGCTGCCCTTCGTGCCATCCAGCCGGACGGACCGGCAGTCCCGCTGCATGGACATCTTCCAGATGCAGGTGGCAGGTCTGAAAAAGCGCATGACCGTCACCGGCGGCAAGGCGGTCATCGGCGTGTCCGGCGGGCTGGATTCCACCCTGGCCCTGCTGGTATCCGCCGAGGCGGCCCGTCAGCTCGGACGGCCCGAAACCGATGTGGTGGGCATCACCATGCCCTGCTTCGGCACCACGGACCGCACCTACCGCAACGCGCTGGAGCTGATGAAAACCCTGGGCGTCACCGCTAAGACCATCCCCATCGCTGCGGCGGTGGAGCGGCACTTTGAGGACCTGGGCCATGACAAAACCGTCACCGACCTGACCTTTGAAAATTCCCAGGCCAGGGAACGGACCCAGGTGCTCATGGACTACGCGGGCAAAATCGGCGGCTTCGTCGTGGGGACCGGGGATCTGAGCGAGCTGGCCCTGGGCTGGTGTACCTACAACGCCGACCATATGAGTATGTACGGCGTCAACGCCTCCATCCCCAAGACCCTGATCCGCTGGATGATCGACTCCCTGGTGGAATACAGCGTCTTTCCGGACAGCACCGAGGTGCTCCGGGATGTGCTGGACACGCCCATCAGCCCGGAGCTGCTGCCGCCGGACGAACAGGGGAAAATCGCCCAGCAGACCGAGGATATTGTGGGCCCCTACGCCCTCCACGACTTTTTCCTTTACTATGTGCTCCGCTTCGGATTCACGCCGGAAAAAATCTACGCCCTGGCAAAGCGGGCCTTCCGGGCGGATTTTGACGAGGAGACCATCAAAAAATGGCTGAAAACCTTTTATCGGCGGTTTGTGTCCCAGCAGTTCAAGCGCTCCTGTCTGCCGGACGGCGTGAAGGTCGGCTCGATCTGCCTCAGTCCCCGCGGCGATTGGCGGATGCCCAGCGACGCCTCAAGCGCGGCATGGCTCCGACGGGCGGAGGCGCTGTAGAGCGCAGAGGCGGGAGCGCGTCCCGATTTGCTTTTCCAGGGAAAGCCCCGGAAAAGCAAAAAAGTCCCGGTGCGAAAGCACCGGGACTCTGTACAATTACGCGATATGCATTCCGCCGTCCACGGAAAACGCCTGTCCCGTGGTATGTCCTGCGTAGTCGGAGCAGAGCCAGACCACCGCGTGGGCCACATCCTCGGCGGTCCCCAGCTTTCCCATGGGAATCACATGGGCCTTGAGGTTTTCCTCCTCGCCGGGGTCCGTGGCCATGGTGTTGGCCATCAGCTCCGTGCCGGTGGTGGGACCGGGGCAGACCACGTTGACGCGGATGCCGTTTTTCGCGTTCTCTATGGCGGCGGCACGGGTCAGCGCGATGACCCCCGCCTTACTGGGCCCGTAGGCCCCAAAGCCCGGCGCCATCTTCAGCCCGCCGATGGAGGCCGTGTTGACGATCGCGCCTCCGCCCTGCTTCTGCATCTGTATCAGCTCGTATTTCAGGCAGAAGAACAGGCCCCGAAGGTTGGTATTCATGACCTTGTCCCAGTTTTCGGTGCTCCACTCGGTCAGAGGACCGTAGGGGATCCTCACGCCGTCCGGCCCCACCCCCGCGTTGTTGAACGCGCAGTCCAGACGCCCGTACCGCTCCACGATGGCGCTGACACAGGCCCTGACGCTCTCCTCGTCGGAGATGTCGCAGGGCAGGAACACGGCGTCGCCTCCCGCGTCCCGAAGCTCCTGGGCCACGGCCTCG
The DNA here is from genome assembly GCA_964493585.1 of uncultured Oscillospiraceae bacterium. Taxonomy (GTDB): domain Bacteria; phylum Bacillota; class Clostridia; order Oscillospirales; family Oscillospiraceae; genus HGM13006. The sequence continues at coordinate 2,322 of CAZBOR010000079.1, read as the reverse complement.
CCCTTGGCGGTGCTGTGTCCCGTGGTGACGGCCACCGTAGCGCCCAGGGCGGCGAACTCCCTGGCTGCGGCCTTTCCCATGCCCGTCGCGCCGCCGGTGACGAGGACGACCTTTCCCTTCATATCCATGGATATGCTCCCTTCTCTTTGCTCTATTTTCTAAGGAACCTCTGATTTAAGAGGCTCCTAAGTCTTTTTTACAAAGCTTTCCCGGCAGGAGGGACAGGTGATCCTGATTTTCCCCTTTCCCCGCGGGACCCGCACTCTGGTCTTGCAGCCGGGACACTTGAAGTAGCGATAGTTTTTCCTGCCCCGGATGCGGGCAAAAAACTGCCGGAATTTCTCATTCTCCGCATGGCGCTGGGCCGTGTTCCGGGAAAAGATGCGGTATATGGCCAGGACCAGCGGGACATAGGCCAGCAGGGTCAGAATGGTCAGCCCGGTAAAGCTGCCCAGCAGGTTCAGCACGATGCCCAGAATACACCAGAACCAGGCCAGGCCGTCCACCCCGTTCCGTCCCGCCATAAAGCTGCGGATTGCGTTGCCGATTCGTTGAAGCATGATTCTCACCTCGCGGATGTTTCCTCCATATTATATGCCTTGGAAAAACGGCTTTCAATGGCATCGGGCGAAAATTCATGGATTGTTTACGATTGCAACAGTGGAAGCCGGAACCCGATACGACCGGTATTGGAGGGGTTTTATCGGGTTTCGGGAGCAGGATACCGCTTTCATGCGCCGCAGAGGGTTCTCCGGAGTGCTCATCGCTTTCTGGCGCAGGCCAGGATGTCCCGCCGCAGCGTCTCCGGCGTGGCGGCGCTGATGGTCTCGTTGTGGAGAAACAGCGTGTTCATCAGAAACACCAGATTGTCCAGCGTCAGCTCCATGCCCGGAAAGCGGGCGTCGGAGAGAAACCGCAGTACGCTGGAGCGGTCGATCTGGTACAGCTCCGCCGCCAGCTCCGGCCGCTCGGAGAAAAGCCGGCCCAGGGACGGGTCCAGAGGCTGCTCCTCCACATGGATGCGGAACTTGTTTTTGAGGTACGCGGTCCAGTCCTTTTCCCGGTATTTCCGCTTGCTCAGCTCGTCAAAGATGTTCAGCATGGACCAGTCGCAGGTGATGAGGGTGGCAAAAATGCCGTTGAGGGCGCGGCTCAGGTCCGCGCTGCCGTTCCAGTCATCCTTGGCCTTGTAGCGGAGGTCGTGCTCCACCTCGTGCCAGCCCTCGGAAAAGACCGTGCGGAGCTGGATTTCCACGGTGCTGTCGATGGGATACCGCTCAAGGATCACCCTGGGCATATCCTGACGGCAGGCCATGGGGAGCTTGCAGATAAAATTGAGGCGGGTGGGACTGAAGGTATTGGGATCGGGCCGGTCCTCCGTGACGCCGACCACCGAGAAGCGGTCCTCGATGATCCGGCGGCAGATGGCCTGGTCGTCCTCAAAATAGGCCGCGATGCGAATGCCGAAGAGGTCCTGCATCCGCTTGCCGGGCGGATAGTTCTTGATCCGCAGCTTGGAGCGGGTGGAGGCGGCGGACTTGGTCCGGCTGAACAGCCGGTAGTACAGGCCGCACTTCTCCAGCCCCTCCATGAGCCTGCCGGACATGGCGGGAAGAATATGTGCCGGGATGCTGTCAAAATCCCGTTCCAGATCAGGGTAATCCATATATGACCGTCCTATGCTATGGTTTTGCGGTGATGGTGATGGCCAGGGGCAGCTTCACATAGTCCCAGTAAAACGCCGCCATGGTGGTCCTGTGCCGGCTGCGGCCGGGGACCGCGCCGAAGAACCGGAGCATACCGTCCTCCTCCCGGCGAAAGGCCGCAAAGTGATTGCGCCTGCCGGTGTAGTAGAGGATGATGCCTGCGGGCGCTGTCTCCGCCAGCATCTGGGCGTGGAAGGGCCGCAGGGCGAAATTCAGGGGTACCCCTTCCCGCCTGAGGGCCAGGACCAGAGCAAAAAAATTCAGTCCCAGATAGCCGCCGCCCAGCAGCGTCCGCTCCAGCCTCCGCACCAGGGCCTCCGGGTCCGGGTCCCGGCCCAGGGCCTTGAGGAAGTTGTAGCAGGCGATCCACCCGCAGCCGTTGCGATCCGAGGGTATCCGGCCAAAGGGGATGTTGTCGGTCTTTCGCTGGTCAATGATATAGCCGTCCGGGGACAGGGCGCCGGAACGTAGCTGCATACGATCACCGCTTTCTTTTTTTCTATTGTAGCATAGCGGCGGGACTTTGGAAATGCAGAATTTATATTTTTTTGCAAAAAGCTTGCCCCTGGGCCACGGGTACAATCGTCCCAGAGAGGAAACGGAGGGAGCAGGAACC
>CAZBOR010000078.1:2082-8748 GCA_964493585.1 uncultured Oscillospiraceae bacterium | reverse complement strand
GCAAGCAGAATCAAGGGAATACCTGCTTTAGGTGCGCCCGGTGAGCGCACGTTTTGGGAGGAAAGGTCCGAGCTTGCCCGGCAGTGGGTAGAGTTAGCCAAAGGCAAGGGCGTCCGCCCGCTTTTGCGAGCTATGCAGGATTTCCCGTCAGCCGGTCCTGATAGGCCTTGGGCGTGATGCCCTCATAGCGGCTGAAGGCGCTGTCAAAGGCACGGCGGCTGGTATAGCCCACCTGGGGATAGACCTCCCCGGCGGAAAGTCCGGTGGACATCAGATCCTTGGCCTGGGCGATGCGCCGCTTGTGAATGGACTCCAGCACGCCGCAGCCGTATTCCTGCTTGAACTGCCGGGAGAGGTAGGAGACATTCAGGTGGAACTGCTCGCTGATGCTGGACACACTGATGGTGGGATCCGCGTAATGGGTCTCGATGTAGCTGTAGACGCGCTTGGTGGTGGGCGCGGCCTGGGTGCGGTTGCCGGTCACATACAGCTCCAGCGCGCGGAAGTACCTAGACAGGTTCTCCTGGAGGCTCTGGGCGTCGGGACTGGCCATCAGGTCCCGGATACCGATGGTCCCGCCTTCGGGCAGCGTGAGCTGTACGTTCAGCGGCAGCTCCAGCATATTGACACAGAAGCGGAGCTGGTCCGCCACCACCTCCCGCGCCTCCTGATAGCTGTCGTAGTAGTTGCTGATGCGAAGCTCCACCATGTGGAACAGATGCTCCGCCGCCGCCTCGAATTTGAAGCAGATGAAGCAGTTGTAGAATTGGCGCAGCGTGCCGGACAGCTCTATGTCGGTCTTTTGGGTCAGCTCTCCGGCGTCCGAAATGACATTACCCGGCCACCGGGAGCACATGGCCTGCTCCAGCAGGGCCTTGGTGGAGATGAAATTGGTGTGCAGTCCAAAGCCGCCCACGTCGTATCTTCCCAGGGCGAAGAGCACGTCGATCTGGTGCTGCTCCAGCAGGGAGGCGGCACAGGCGGCGCACTGCTGATTGAGCAGCTCCCTCAGGGAGCGCTGGTTCCCGGAGGGCGGGGAGATGGCGACCCTAGGCTCACAGTAAAAGCAGACCAGCAGCCCGTCCAGCTCCGCAAAATACGGCTGTACGGAGAGGCTTAAAATGCCGGTCAGCTCCTCCTGCACAGCGGTATAGGCCGCCGCCTGTCCTTCGGGGCTGCTGCCGAAGGGATGCTGCCGGAGCTTGGCCGCCAGAAGCATGAAGCTGTCCGCCGGGAAATCCAGGTCGTAAATCCGGTAATAGTCCTTCAGATATTCAAAACGCGGGCTTTTTCCCAGGAGCATCTGCGTCAGGGCGTAGCCCTGCAGGGCCTTCTGGGAGGATTGCAGCGCGGCGCTGTCCCGGCGCAGTCTGGCGTTGGTTCGGCGCTCGTGGTAGTAGGAAAGCCCCAGCCCCGCCATGGCCAGGACCAGAATGAGACAACAGACGGCCCACATGAGCTGCATCCTCCTTTCTGGAAATCCCCAATATTTTGAAGAAGATAACGCATCTCTGCACGGTCCATTATATTTGATTTTCCGTAACATTTCAAGAATTTTATTCAGCGGCGATGAGCCCGCCGCAAACGACGGGACCGGATCCTCCGGCAGAACCAGGTATCGCAGCTTTTCCCGGACTGCCGGCTTCACCGCCGCCAGATGGCCGCCGGGAAATCGGGCGTTTTGTACAAAATTGCTTTCCGGGGCAGGAAAAAGCCCGATCCTGCACCGGATTTGGAAATAAGGGGTTGAGCAAACGATTTTTTTATGTTAAAATAATTTGGTCTAAAATTGATATTTCGCATGAAGGGATTGAAGGATAATGTCAGGACATTCCAAGTGGCACAACATTCAAAAGACCAAGGGCGCGGCCGATGCCAAGCGCTCCGCCGCATTTACCAAAATCGCCAGAGAGATCATCGTGGCGGTCAAGGAGGGTGGCAGCGGCGACCCCAGCAACAACTCGCGGCTGGCGGCGGCTGTGGTCAAGGCCAAGGCCGCCAATATGCCAAATGACAACATCAAGCGCACCATCGACAAGGCGCTGGGCTCCGGCAACACCGACAGCTACGAGTCCATCACCTACGAGGGCTACGGTCCCAGCGGCGTGGCCGTGATCGTGGAGACCATGACCGACAGCCGCAACCGCACCGCCTCCAATATGCGTCATTACTTTGACAAGTTCGGCGGGAATCTGGGCGCCAGCGGCTGCGTGAGCTGGAGCTTTGACAAAAAGGGCGTCCTTGTCATCGAGGACGAGGATGAGGAGCTGGACGAGGACACCGTGATGATGGACGCTCTGGACGCCGGCGCCGCCGACTACACCAAGGACGAGGACGTGCATATCATCTACACCGATCCCGATGATTTCAACGCCGTCACCGCCGCCCTCCAGGACAAGTATACCTTTGCCTCCGCCCAGGTGGAGATGGTTCCCCAGAACTATCAGACCCTGGAGAAGGAGGAGGACATCAAAAATATGCAGAAAATGCTGGACGCCATGGAAGACGATGACGACGTGCAGAACGTCTACCACAACTGGCAGGAGTAAAAAACGCGGCCCTGCGGTTCATAACATCCTTCGCGTTGGACATACTATCGGTATCACAATGAGAAGGAGGAAAACGCCATGAACTGTAATTGCAGCGCCAACCGCGCCATTGAATGTACGGTGCAGCAGTGCGTACACCACTGCGACACGGAGAACTTCTGTTCCCTGAACAAGATCCTGGTGGGGACCCATGAGGCCAATCCCACCATAGACCAGTGTACGGACTGTATGTCCTTCGAGCGGAAGTAAAAAAAGCCCCCAGTCATTTCGGTGACTGGGGGCTTATGCCATGCTATTCGACTGTAACGGTGAAGTCCGCCGAGGCCATGAGATGGCCGTCGAAATAGACCTCCAGGGTGTAGCCGCCGGGCGTTTCGGGCATATACGACAGGTCGCCGTTGTGCCGGGCGGTCAGCCAGCTCCCCTCCCAGCTACGGCTGCTGCTGTAGACATAGACCGGGAGACCGCTGGAATTGCGTACCACATAGAGCGTGTCCACCGTCTTGGCGTCCTCCGTGGAATCATAGCTGGCCTCGATGGAGAACATGATGTGCTGAGAGGTGGTGAAGGAGGTGGTGGGGTTCGTGGGCTCCACGCTGTCCTCGTTGTCCTCCAGAACATAGAGCTCCATGGAGACATCGGAGCATCCGTAATCCGTGAACTGCTCCACGCTGCCGGTCTCACAGATCGTGGTGGCGATACCGCCCACGCTGAGGCCGTCGGCGCTGGTGACGGTGATGGTATAGGTGGCGTCGGGGACCAGGTTCTCCAGCGTGATGGAGCTGGAGTCCGTGGTGGTCAGGGTGGGGACCACCTCGCCTTCTGAGGCATAGACGTAGGAGATGCTCCACTCCGAGGGCGTGACGTTGCCGGTGTACTCCCAGGAGACCTCCACCGCGCCGTCCTCATTCTGGGTGCTGGCGATCTCCGTGATGTTCACGGAGGGGACGCTGGCGGTGATGGTGGAAAGCTCGGTGTCCTGGAGCGAGGCGCAGGAGATGGAAATGGTATAGGTCACATCTGCCGTCAGCCCGCTGAGGGTACACTCGGTACCGCTGACCTCCTGAGAGGTGGAGGACCCGTCCGTACCCTCGCACAGCACCGTCCAGGAGTCCGGCACGGTGCCGGAATAGACCCACTGGACCGAGATGCTGTCGGTGGTCACGTCCGCCGTCTCAAAGGAGGAAAGCACCGTGTAGTCCATGGTGGTAAAGGTGCAGGTGGTCGTGCCGCCCAGGGTGTCCCCGTCGCCCCGCGCGATGGTGGCGGTGTACTGTGTGGCGGGGGTCAGCCCATCCACGAGGATCTGGGTGTCGGAGGACTCCGTCGTCACCGTCTGGCCGTCTGCGGAGGTGGCCGTGACGATCCAGCTGCCGGGCTGGGGGCCGGAGCCGGCCAGCACCAGTGTGGCGCTGACAGCGGACACGCTGGAGGCGGTAAACCCGGTGAGGCTTGTCATCTGGTTGGTTTTCCCGGATACCTTCTTGGTGCCGAGCAGCAGCTTGCTGTCAGAGGACTCCAGGGAGAAGGTATAGGAGGTGCTGGGGCTCAGCCCGGTGAAGGTGACGCCGCCGCTGGTATAGGGCAGCCGTGCCACCTCTCCGCCCGAGGTGGAGCAGACCACCTCCAGGCCGGAGCCGTTTTTCGTGCTGGCCTGTATCTGGATGGAGCTGGAGGACAGGATCTCGGACTGGATGCTTTGCACCGTGTCCGTCTTGAAGGTATACAGGGCAAAGGAGCCGCCGGCCAGCACCAGCAGGACGATCACACAGATCAGCGCCTTTTTCCAGACGCCGGATGGCTCCTCATCCTCGTCCTCGTCGTATTCTTCCTCCTCCTCGTAGCCGTCGTCATAGACGTTGGGGTCGTCGTTGCGGGGAGGCTCTCTCCGGCGGCGGCGGGGCGGCGGGGCCGTTTCCTCTTCCTCCTCGTCGTCCTCCTCCTCTACGGGCTGGATGGAGCGGAGAGGGATTGCCTTGGATGGCTCCGCGGGAGGCTCCGGCTCTGCGGGAGGCTCCGGCTCCGACTGGGAGATCTCCGGGATGTAGCCGTCCTCCGAGGAAACCGTTTCTGCCTCCTCGGACGGACCGGGGATCTCGCCGTGGTTGTCGGCGGAGTTTACGAACTCCGTCCCCTCAGGCAGCGTTTCCTCTGTCTCGTAGCCGGGAACGATGACGGTGTTGCCCTCGCTGTCCATGGAGACCACCTCCAGACCGGAGGTCTTGCGGGCGTTGGCCAGAAATTCCTCGATGGAGATCTCCTCCTGGACGGGGACCAGCAGATCGTTTTCTCCCAGGATCTGGGGAACCACCTTGGTCTCCTCCAGGTCGTCCATGATGAAGCCGCCGTCCTCCGGAGGCTCCGTGGAATCCGTGGAATCCGCAGAATCCGTGGATTCCGGGGACGCGCCTTCGGCCTCCTCGGCCTGTCCTGCCTCCACTGTGGCGGCAATCGCGGAGACATCCACCGTCGCGTCGTCCTCCGAGGGCGGCGGCGGGGGAACCAGGGGCTGGCTGGAGACATTTCCGCGCTGCATATACAGGACCAGAGCCTGCTTCATCTCGGCGGGGTCCTGATACCGTTCGCCGGGCTCATAGGCGCTGGCCTTGAGGATGATCTCGGACAGGGCCGCATCCGCATAGGCGGGCGCGGGCAGCTCCCCGGCGGTCCGCCGGAAGGTCCCATCCTCGCTGACGGGCAGCAGGCCGCCGTTGTAAATCTCATAGAGGATCATGCCAACGCTGTAGATGTCCATGGTGGGAGACAGCGTGGCGTCGGCGGGCTGCACCTCCGGCGCGGTGTAAGCGGTGATGAGCTGGTCGGGCATGGCGCTGTACTCCAGATCGTCCAGGCCGGAAAGACCCAGATCGCCCACCAGGAAGTGCCGGTTCTCGCCCAGATAGATGTTGTTGGGCCGCACGTCCCGGTGCAGCAGGCCGCCGGACCGGAGCTGCTCCAGCGCGGAGCAGAGGTCGATGGCCAGATTGATGGCCTGGAGCCTGGTCAGCGGATGGGCAGCAAGATACTCCGGCAGCGTCCGGCAGTAGTCCGACAGAAGATACACGTCATAGCCGGAGCCGATGAACTTCTGGTCCACCTGGTAGCCGCGGAACTTCAAAAGATTGGTGGCGTTCTGGATGTGGTTGAGCTGAAGCAGCTCAGTCTTGATGTCCTTGACCATGGCGCTGTAATAGCGCTGGGCGTCGGCCTCGTCGGTCACGGCGCCCGCAAAGATCAGCGCCTTGGTCTGGGCGTCGCTGACGGGAATGGAGATGTGTTTCAGGGCCATCTTTTTCCCGTTGATCCGACGAGTGACCAGATATACGGTCCCGTTGGGGCCCCGCCCGATCTCGCGGTCCACTGTGGTGTTGTTCAGCAGCGGTGTGATTTTTCTTGGATCGATCAAAATAAAACCTCCCATTCAGAGGAAATATATGCATCTCCGGCGGGCAGGAGCCGCGCCGAATGCACAGATGGTCTATTCTGTTCTATTTTACGTTATTTTTCGCAAAAAAGCAACAGGATTCCGGCGATAAACCGGTGTATTTTTATGGGAAATCTATGGGATCGGGCGAAACCTCCGTATCTCCGGGGGAAGAATGTCGGAAATTTGTATAATTCTGGGAGCTGCTTCCGGATATATTCCGGGCGCGACGACGTATGCGATAGGGGCGCGGCGGCAAGGTGCGGAAAAATTTTTGCCGATTTGGGGCAGAAAGCGCGATTTTTTCGCCGCAGCTTCTTGGAATTTACGAGAATCTGTGGTATTATGTAAAAGCGTTTGAAATGCGCGCCTTGCAATACGATACTATCTTATGTGTGGAGGAGCCATATGAGTAAAATTTGTGAAAAATGCGGCGGCGTGATCCCGGACGGCGCCGTCTCCTGCCCGAACTGCGGCAGGGAGGAGTATAACGACGCGGCCCTGCTGGATGTACTCAGCGACCTGGGCCTGAGCCTGGATGGGGAGGTGCCCGGCGACAGCGACAGCCTGGATCTGGACCTCTCCGCCCTGGACGAGCTGCTGGAGCGGGACGGCATATTTGCGGAGGCCGAGGAGCTTGAGGAGACCGGGGACGGCGCGGAGGTGTCCGGCGACCTCCGGGCGTCTGACGAA
>CAZBOR010000078.1:0-1982 GCA_964493585.1 uncultured Oscillospiraceae bacterium | reverse complement strand
TCCACGATCGAAGAGACCGCCAAGAAGCAGCAGGAGGCCCAGAAGCCCGCCAAGGAGCAAAGGCCGAACCAGCAGCAGCTAAAGCGCGTCCAAACCCAGCGCAGCCGGCGAGAGGAGCCGGAGCAGACCACCCGCAAAAGCCAAAAACGCCGGACGGGAAAGCGCAGCGCCGCCGTGATCGGCGTAATGGTGGGCCTGATCGTGGCGCTGCTGCTGATCGCCGCCGTCATCGTGTTTTTGCTGTTCCAGATGGGCTTCTTTGAAACCATGAGCGACGATGAGCTGCTGGGCGTCAGCACCACCGCCGTGGTCACGGCGTCACCCTCGCCCACGGTGGAGGCTGTCGTTCCCACGGAGGAGGCGGAAACGCCCTCCGAGGAACCGACGGAGGAACCCGTGGAGGAGACGCCGGAGGTGACCGAAGAGGTGGAGGAGGCGCCCATCGAGGTCAATAAGTTCAAGGTCACCGGCGCGTCCACGATCTACCTCTACAACCGGGGCGATACGGACAGCGTGGTGTATGTGATCGAGCCGTCTGCGGCTGAGTCCTCCATCGAGTGGACCAGCAGCGACGAAACGGTGGCTACGGTGGACGGCTTCGGCACCATCCGCGCCCGCCGGGGCGGCGTTTGCACCATCACCGGGACCTGCGGCGAGGTGTTCATCTCCGTGTCCGTGGTCTGCGATTTTGAGGTGCCGGACACGGTGCTGGATATGAACATGGAGGACATCACCATGAGCTATGAGGGTCAGACGGTGGAGCTGGCCATCGACTATGAGCTGACCGCAGAGCAGGAGGCGGCCACCGTCTGGGAGAGCTCTGACGAATCCGTGGCCACGGTGGACGATGAGGGCCTTGTCACCGCGATTGCCGACGGTACGGCTGTCATAACCGCCTCCATCGGAGACTACACCGCCTCCTGCATCGTCCGATGTGTCAATGTCACCGGAAACAAGGGCTACAACAGCTCCGAGTCCGAGTATACCATCAACTATGAGGACGTGACCCTGACCCGCAAGGGCGAGTATTTCCAGCTGAAGCTGACCTCGATCCTGGGGAATGAGGTCCCTGATTTCACCTGGAAATCCGACGACACCAGCGTCGCCACCGTGGACAGCAGCGGCGTGGTCACGGCTGTCTCCAATGGCACCGCGTACATCACAGCCACCGTTGGCGAGGATAAGTTCCGCTGCATCGTGCGGGTGAGTATTTCGGGCGGATAGATCCATGATTTGCGGGCCGGAAACCGGAGGATGGTTTCCGGCCCGATGTATCACATTCGGGCGATAGCCGTAAAAACCGGAGCGGCAATCTCAAAAAAAGGACGCATACGCGCCTTGCAATTCCGGCGATTTCGTGTTATCTTATAAAAGTATTTTCTCGGTGAAAGGGGGGACAACAAGTGGATAACATTGGACGAAGTACCAGACCGGATGACGCAGCCGTTCCCTTGTGCCGCTTGTCCGGTCCCCGGAACATACAGCGGGCATAGGAAACACACGTCCTGCCTGACACTTCTCCTATTACTTATACTGGTTCTCAAGGAAAAGACGCGCTTTCCCCTGAGAACAGTAGACGACTTCTGCGGCATATCGCAGCAGAAGGGAATCGCCGGAAGGCGGTTCCTTCTTCCCGGGGCCTGACGGCCTTATGGGGAAACAGTATGAAAACATAGGAGGAATCATCGTATGTCAAACAACCCTCAGGAGACCCAGTGGCTCATAGAATCCCTGAATGCGCTTCTGGAGGCCAAGCAGTTTCAGCTGCTCCACGACTCCATCGCCGAGCTGAACGAGATCGACGTGGCCGCATTTATGGAGCAGCTCACGCCCCTTCAGCAGATCACCTGCTACCGCACGCTGACCAAGGACCAGGCCAGCGAGGTGTTCGCGGAGCTGGAGCCGGAGACTCAGCAGACCATCATCGACGCCATCACCGACCAGGAAATCGGCGTTATCATCGAGGACCTGTTCGTGGACGA
>CAZBOR010000077.1:0-8762 GCA_964493585.1 uncultured Oscillospiraceae bacterium | reverse complement strand
GGATCTCCATGATTTTTTCGCATTTACCCTTGACATCCCGGCCATCCGGCTGTATAATCATAGAAAATAAACCGTTGACGCGGAAGTAAAAACAGCTTTGCCCCCACAGAGAGTCCGGATTGCTGAGAGCCGGGCGGCCAGCGGGCTGTTAAATGGGCCGCTGAGGGCGCAGGGAAAGGCTCTGCCGAGTATTCTGCGACGTGTGGGCATACGTCAGTTGCCGGAGATATGTCCGTATCTCGCAAAGCGCACGGTCTTTCCGTGAATCAAGGTGGCACCGCGGGGATTCTTCCCGTCCTTGACAGCAATCTGTCGGGGACGGGTTTTCTGTTTTCCCGGCAAAGGAGGAGATTCCATGTATCCAACCATTGAGGAGGTCCGGCGGCTTGCCGCGTCGGGGGACTACCGCCGCATCCCCGTCAGTCTGGAGCTATATTCCGACAGCTTCACGCCCATCGAGGTCATGCGGACCCTGCGGGCCGCCAGCTGCCACTGCTTTCTTCTGGAGAGCGCCGAACGCCACGAGAGCTGGGGCCGCTACTCCTTCCTGGGCTACAGCCCCACCCTGGAGCTGACCTGCTCCGGCGGGAATCTGCGGCTCCGGTATTCCCCGGAGTCCGAGGACCAGCGGGAAGAGCATTTCCGGGTGGACCATCCCGGCGACGCCATCCGGGACCTGCTGCGGCAGTACAAAAGCCCCGTGGTGGAGGGGCTGCCGCCCTTTACCGGCGGACTGGTGGGCTATTTTTCCTACGACTACATCCAATACGCCGAGCCGTCCCTCCGGGATCCCGATGGCGGCGACAGCGACTTCCGGGATGTGGACCTGATGCTCTTTGACAAGGTCATCGCCTTTGACAACTACCGGCAGAAGCTCATTCTCATCGCCGGGGTGGACACGGCGGACCCGGAGGGGTCCTATGCCCAGGCGGAGCGGGAGCTTCGGGAGATGGCCCGGCTCCTGACCAGCTCCGCCAGAGCTGTGTTCCGTCCGCTGCATCTGAAAACGCCCCTGGAGCTGTGCTTCTCCAGGGAGCGGTATATGGACATGGTCCGTACCGCCAAGCACCACATCCACGAGGGCGACATTTTCCAGGTCGTTCTGTCCAACCCCATGGAGGCCCAGGCCGAGGGCAGTCTCTTTGACGTGTACCGGGTGCTCCGCACCTCCAACCCCTCCCCCTATATGTTCTATTTCTCCAGCGATGACGTGGAAATTTCCGGCGCGTCCCCGGAGACCCTGGTGAAGCTGGAGAGCGGCGTCCTCCACACCTTCCCTCTGGCCGGGACCCGGCCAAGAGGCGCCACCCCGGAGGAGGATCTGCGGCTGGAGCGGGAGCTTCTGGCCGACGAGAAGGAACGGGCCGAGCACAATATGCTGGTGGACCTGGGCCGCAACGACCTGGGCAAAATCAGCAGTCTTGGCTCCGTGTCGGTGGAAAAGTACATGACCATCGAGCGCTATTCCCATGTGATGCACATCGGCTCCACGGTGCGGGGAATGCTTCGACCGGACAAGGACGCGGTGGACGCGGTGGACGCCATTCTGCCCGCCGGGACTCTTTCCGGCGCGCCAAAGCTCCGGGCCTGCGAGATCATCCGGGACCTGGAGCGCCGAAAACGCGGCATCTACGGCGGCGCCATCGGCTATCTCAGCTTCACCGGCGATTTGGACGTGTGCATTTCCATCCGGCTGGCCTATAAGAAAAACGGCAGGATATGCGTCCAGTCCGGCGCAGGCATTGTCTCCGACAGCGTGCCGGAGACCGAATACGAGGAGTGCCGCAACAAGGCCCGCGCCGTGGTCCGGGCCATCGAAACGGCGGAAGGAGGCATCCAATGATCCTGCTCATCGACAACTACGACAGCTTTGTCTACAATCTCTATCAGCTCATCGGCCGGTTCCGGCCCGACATCCGCGTGGCCCGCAACCGGGACATCTCCACGGACGCTATTACGGCGCTTTCGCCGGAGGCCATCTTCCTCTCGCCCGGTCCGGGGCGGCCGGAGGATTCCGGCGTGTGTCCGGATATTGTCCGGGGCCTGGGGAGCAGGATCCCCATATTCGGCGTGTGCCTGGGCCATCAGGTCATCTGCCACGCCTTCGGCGGTACCGTCACCTATGCCAGAGAGCTGATGCACGGGAAAGCCTCTCTGGTCCGGCCGGACCCGAAGAGCCGACTGTTCCGGGGCATGACGGAGCCGTTTCAGGCCGCCCGCTATCACTCTCTGGCGGCTCCGGAGGACGCCCTGCCGGACTGCCTCACCGTCACCGCCAGGACCGACGATGGCGAGGTCATGGCCGTGGAGCATACGCAATACCCCATTTTCGGTGTACAATTCCACCCGGAATCCATATTGACTCCGGCGGGATATGACATTTTACAGAACTTTTTTACTTTGATTGGAGGAAACAACTTATGATTCGGGAAGCCATTTTGAAACTCGCCGCCAAGCAGGACCTGACCTACGAGGAGGCCCAGCAGGTCATGGACGAGATCATGGAGGGCAAGGCCACGGACGTGCAGATGTCCGCCTACCTGACCGCCCTGTCCCTCAAGGGAGAAACCATCGACGAGATCACCGCCTCCGCCGCGGGAATGCGGAAGCACTGTGTCAAGCTGCTCCACAATGTGGACGCTCTGGAGATCGTGGGCACCGGCGGCGACGGCGCGAACTCCTTTAACATCTCCACCACCTCCGCCATGGTGATCGCCGCCGCAGGCGTTCCCGTGGCCAAGCACGGCAACCGGGCCGCCTCTTCCAAATGCGGCGCGGCGGACGTGCTGGAGGCTCTGGGCGTCAACATCACCATCCCGCCGGAAAAGAGCACCCAGCTCCTTCAGGACATTCAGATCTGTTTCCTGTTCGCCCAGAACTACCACTTCGCCATGAAATATGTGGCGCCCATCCGCAGGGAGCTGGGCATCCGCACGGTGTTCAACATTCTGGGCCCCCTGTCCAACCCGGCCGGCGCGACCATGGAGCTGATGGGCGTCTACGATGAAGCCCTGGTGGAGCCGCTGGCCCAGGTCATGGCAAGGCTGGGGGTGAAAAAGGGCATGGTCGTCTACGGCCAGGACAAGCTGGACGAAATTTCCATGAGCGCGCCCACCTCCGTCTGCGAGATTCGCGACGGCTGGTTCCAGTCCTATGAGATCACGCCGGAGCAGTTCGGCTTTGCCCGCTGCGCCAAGGAGGCCCTGGTGGGCGGCTCCCCGGCGGAAAACGCGGCCATCACCCTGGCCATTCTCCGGGGCCGGGAGACCGGGCCCAAGCGTCAGGCGGTGTGCCTCAACGCGGGCGCGGCCCTGTATATCGCAGGAAAGGCCGAAACCATAGAATCCGGCGTCCGCATGGCCGAGGCCATCCTCGACAGCGGCAAGGCCGATGAGAAGCTCCAGCAGTTCATCCGGGAGAGCAATTCATGAGCATACTGGCCCAGATCGCGGAAAAAACCGCCCAGCGCATCCAGGAGGAAAAGCGGCAGCGGCCGCTTTCCTCCCTGCGTGCCGAGGCCGAGGGCTGCCGTCTGACGCCCCCCTCCTTCTCCGGGGCGCTGGCCCGGGAGGGCATCGGCTTCATCTGTGAGGTGAAGCGGGCCTCGCCCTCCAAGGGGCTGATCGCGCCGGAGTTTCCCTATCTGCAAATCGCCGAGGACTATGAGGCCGCCGGGGCCGCCGCCATCTCCTGCCTGACGGAGCCGTACTGGTTTCAGGGGAAGGACGAGTATCTGCGGGAGATTGCCGCCGGGGTCTCCATCCCGGTGCTGCGGAAGGACTTTACCGTGGATGAATATATGCTCTATCAGGCCAGACTGCTGGGCGCATCGGCGGTCCTGCTGATCCTGTCCATTCTGGACGACGGACAGCTCAGGGACTACCTGGCCCTGAGCCGGGAGCTGGGTCTGGACGCCCTGGTGGAGGCCCACTCCGAGGCGGAAATTCAGCGCGCCTTAAAGGCCGGAGCCGGCATCATCGGGGTCAACAACCGGGACCTCCGAACCTTCACGGTGGACGTGGAGAACTCCCTGCGTCTGAGAAAGCTGGTACCGCCGGAGGTCCTGTTCGTATCGGAGAGCGGTATCCGCACCCACGCGGACATTCAGCGGCTCATGGACAGCGGCGTCAACGCCGTGCTCATCGGCGAAGCCCTCATGCGGGCCCCAGACAAGCGGGCCATGCTGGACCGGCTTCGCGGGAGGCCGCTGTGAGCCGGATCAAGATCTGCGGCCTGTCCCGGCCCTGCGACGTGGACTTTGTAAGCGCGGCGAAGCCGGACCTGTGCGGCTTTATCATCAACGTCCCGAAAAGCCGCCGGAATGTGACGCCGGATACGGTTCGGGCGCTGCGGCGGAGGCTCTGCGGAGACGTAATCCCCGTGGGCGTGTTCGTCAACGAGCCGCCGGAGACCATCGTGTCGCTCACCGAGGACGGCACGCTGTCCATGGTCCAGCTCCACGGGCAGGAGGACGACGCCTATATCGCCGCTCTGCGCCGTCGCATCGCGGTCCCCATTATCCAGGCGTTTTCCATCACAGGCCCGGAGGACGTTCGCCGGGCGGAGCAGAGCCGCGCCGACTATATCCTGCTGGACAGCGGCGGCGGCACCGGGCGGACCTTCGACTGGTCCTGGCTCCGGGCGGCCGTTCGGCCCTATATCCTGGCGGGCGGGCTTGATCCGGAGAATCTGCCCCAGGCCATCGCCCGCCTTCATCCCTATGCCGTGGACCTGTCCAGCGGTGTGGAGACCGACGGGGTCAAGGACCGAAGCAAGATATTCGCCGCCGTCCGGGCCGTCCGGGAGGCCGGATGCTAAGCCAACAATTTTGGGGCATAAAAATGGAGCCTGCTGCATTTGCAGCAGGCTCCATCGGCCTATTCTAAATTATTCGCGGGACATATACCGGTCATAGGCGGTCTGCTTCGCGTCGATGCAGTCCTGGATGCCGGTGTCGATGAGCATCTGCTGGAAGCTCTCGATCTCGCTGAGAGGCATCTCGCCGGTGATGAATTTGGCGGTGTACTGCTGGCACAGGGTCAGGATGTCGCCCGCCTTCTGGGTGTACTGGTCGTTCTCGTCCAGGTTCATGGCGGCGGCGGCGGGATAGTCATTCTCGCTGTCAATATTGCTGCCCCACATGGGAGCGCAGCTCAGGGCCGCCTCGGACTGGCCGGGAGTCTCCACGTTGGCGTCCACCTGCGTGAAGAGCTGATAATCCATCATAACGGAGGAGAAGGTCCGTCCCTGCGTGGTGTAAACCCACTCCATGAACTGCGGCTCGCCGTTTTCGTCGATGGTGTAGGTCTCGCCCTCTACGCCATAGTTGGAGGGGATATAGAACTCATCCGTGTAGAGATAGTTGCAGAACTTCATCGCCAGCTCCAGGTCATCGCAGCCGGTGGTGATTACCAGGCCGGACTCGCCGGAGATCTGGTCGGCGGGGCCGCCGATATGGAGCTGGTCGCCCTCATTCACGGTGGGGAAGTAGGCGGGGACCACGGACTCGCCGGAGATGTTGCAGAACAGATCGATGAGGCCGCTGCCGCGGTTGAACACCGCGATCTCCTTGCCGGCGATCAGACCGATCTGGTCCTCGTTCTTGTACTCGGTGGGATGGGAGGCGGTATCGGAGTCGATCAGGCCCTTTTCATACCAGGAGTTCATCAGGGTGATATAGTCCGCAAAGCCGTCCTCCAGATAACCGAACTTCACCTCGCCGTTCTCCACGGTCCAGGGCAGATCGCCGGTGATGGCGTCGATTTTCAGGGAGACGCCGAAGGCGTTGCAGATGGCGTCGCCGTCCAGCATGAAGTCGCCGGGCAGGTACAGCGGAGAGGCCATGCCATAGGTGGACTTGGCGGCGGTCAGGTACGCCTCATAGTCGTCCAGCGTCCGCATCCCATCCACGGTAAAGCCGAGCTCGTCAAGCATATACTGGAATACCATCATGCCGTCGGAGACCTCCTGCTCGGTTCCCACGGTGGCAAACACGCCGATGTTGCCCAGGTCGGTCTGAACGCCCTTCCAGAGCTTCTCATCATCGGCGATCAGATATTTATAGTAGTCCGGGGCCCAGTCGGCAATATAGTCCTTGATGTTGACCACGACCTCGTCCTCAATGGCCGCGTCCATACCGGTGGAATAGGACAGGTTGCCGATGAGGTCCGGATAGTCGCCGGAGGCGATCATCAGATCGGTGTTGGTCTGGCCAGCCGCCTGGGACTGGGCCTTGATGTTCAGCCGAACGCCGGTGGCATCGGCCAGCTCCTGGATCACAATGTGTTCGTTGATGTCGCTGTACATGGTGTCAGCGGACAGCTCCCAGATGATCCAGTAGTCCAGCGTGACCTCATCCTCCACCAGAGGATAGGAAATGGGGGTGTACTCCCACTCCGGCTCCGCAGGCTCCTCCTCGGCGGACGCCTCCGCCGGCTCGGTGGCCTCCTCCGGCTCGGCAGCCTGCTCGGTCTCGGCAGTCTCCTCGGCTGCGGACTCCTGGGTGGAGACCTGCGCCTCGGTGCTTTCCTCTGTCTTAGACGATTCGGCGGTCTGGCTGCCGCAGCCTGCCAGCAGGCCAATGCACAGAGCCAGTACCAGAATTAGGGCAAAGTAACGATTCTTTTTCATGAAATGACCTCCTTTTTGTTGTTTTTATACAATACAGCATACAGGAATCCGCTCTATATTTCCAATATATAATAGGCAACCTTGATAACCGCAGGTTATAGTTAGTTTTTTCCGGGGTCAAAGCTTCGCCATACATTCGGAGGGCATACCACGTTTTGCGGCAGGCCCCCCGATATTGCGCTAAACGCTCAATCTGGCGTCACAACGATATTGCCGGTATAGCTGCCGTGGGGGCTGACGGCCGTACCATCCACCGTGATCCGGCCGTGAACGGTGCAGCCGGACTCCAGGGTGAGGCACTCCAGATAGCTGACGCCCGTGGGCGTCCACACCGCGCCGTTTTTCAGCGTCAGGTGGACCGGATTGTTGATGGCCTCCGCCGGGGTGTTCCCCATCCGGCCGATCCCCAGATGCTCGTCCGCCGCGCCGGATTTGGAGTAGGTGGTCCCCGGCGCGCAGGGCGCTCCGTTTTCGTCCACATGGTAGGTGTAGGCGCTGGAGATCACGCCGGTGATGGCAGCATTGTCCAGCGTCACGTCCAGCACCTGGATGCGCTGGTACACGCCGTTGAAAATATCGCCCTTGGCCGTGAGATTTTTGAACTCCGCATAGGTGGGATGCAGGCGGTAGGGCGCGTCGTACATGGCCTTCTCCGCCGTGGGATGCTCCGCCAGGAACTGCGCCACATCGCCCTCCACCGTCACCTCCCGGCCGTCCACCAGATAGATGGGATACTTTTGGATGGGATTCACCTCAAACATCTTCTGGGCGGGATAGGTCTCCGGCAGCTTCTCCACCCGGGAGAGATCCGCCTCGATCTCCGGCACCACAAAGCAGCTCGGTCCCATCAATCCCGCGTCGTCGCTGGTCATGAGCTGGTACAGCACGCCGCCATCGCCCAGGGTGATGTCCGTGCCGTCGCAGACGGAATGGCTCCAGCAGCCGATGCTGTCGGTGTCGGAGTAGCTCTTGACCAGGAACAGGCAGTCCTTTGCGTACCATTTTCCCCCGTGCAGGGCCACGGTCCCGCCGCTGTTCTTGTGCCAGAGCACGCCCACCCGGTCCGAATGGCAGAGGCTGTCGCCGGAAACGTCGATGGACGCCTGCTTGGTGGACAGGATGAAGATATAGTCCGGGGAATAGAAGGTCACATCGCGGAAGCTGTTGTGGAAGCCCGCATCCGCATAGTTGACATAACCGCACTCTCCGATGGCGCTGTTTCCCATGTAGAAGCCGTATTTTCTGCCGCGCAGCTCCGGCACGGCGGTGTAATCCGCCGCGTGGGCGTCATTGTACGGCTCCAGCCGTCCGATGCCCGCAAACACCCTTTCGCCGGTGAGACGCACGCCCTTGCCCGTATCCGTGGACAGGGCCGCCCAGCTCTGGGCCACCACAATGCTGTCGTGATAGTCCACCTGGGCATAGTCGATGGCGTTGGTGAGGCGGTTGCTGCCATTGATTCCCAGGACCCACGGGCAGAGCTTTCCGGCGGAGAAGTCCCGCGTCCCGTAGATCAGACTGTTGGCGATCTCCACCCGGCTGTGTCCGCTGGCCACGATGGCGGTCAGGGTGCCATGGTTCCAGAACTCCACGCCGTCCAGCTTCACCCTGGCCTTCCCCACGGTGAGCAGGCACGCACCGCGGCCCTCGCTGGTGCCGCCGCCTGTAAAGGCAAAGGAGCTATCCCGGATCACATAGGGCTGCTCCGGCTCCCGGGACGCCGCAACCACGACGCCGTTCATGTCGCTGATGGCGGTTTTCATGGTCAGATGCTCCAGCAGGCCCTCGCCGGAGCGATAGCATCCCGCCGCCTGCTCGATGCCCGTGGGCTGAAGCACGCCGTCCTTGACATACAGGGCCGTGCGGAAATCTCCCACGCTCAGCTCCGCCTGGTCCTCGTCCACATGGCTCAGGGTGTAGACCGTCAGGTCCACCTTGCCGGGGTAGGTTCCGGGGGCGATCTCCGTCACCACGCCGTCCACCGTCATCAGCAGCGCCTTGCCCTCCTCGGCTACAGGCAGATGCCCCTCCTCCAGCACGATGCCGCGTGGATATTGGACCGATTCCGTCAGGGTCCAGTCGGTCCGGGGCCTGTACTCCGTATAGCCCGCCTTGGGCGGGCCGCCGGGACC
>CAZBOR010000076.1:0-8801 GCA_964493585.1 uncultured Oscillospiraceae bacterium | reverse complement strand
AGCTCATCGAGCGCAACACCACCATCCCCACCAAGAAGAGCCAGATCTTCTCCACTGCCGCCGACAACCAGACCTCCGTTGAGGTCCATGTGCTCCAGGGCGAGCGGGAGATGGCCGCCTATAACAAGACCCTCGGCAAGTTCCATCTGGACGGTATCGCGCCGGCCCGCCGGGGCGTTCCCCAGATCGAGGTCACCTTTGACATCGACGCCAACGGCATCGTAAATGTCTCCGCCACCGACAAGGGTACCGGCAAGGAGCAGCACATCACCATCACCTCCTCCTCCAACCTCTCCAAGGAGGACATCGAGAAGGCCGTGAAGGAGGCGGAGCAGTACGCCGCCGAGGATAAGGCCCGCAAGGAGGATGTGGACGCCCGCAACGCCGCCGACCAGGTGATCTACCAGTCCGAAAAGACCCTGGAGGAGCTGGGCGACAAGGTCAGCGATTCCGAGAAGGCGCCCATCCGGGAGGCCATCAGCAAGCTCCAGGAGGCGCTGAAGGGTACCGATGTGGAGGCCATCAAATCCGCCACAGAGGAGGTCCAGAAGGCCTTTTACTCCATCTCTGAAAAGCTCTATCAGCAGCAGGCCGCCCAGGACACCGGAGCCGGAGCCGGAGCATCCGACACCGCGCCCAATGACGACGGCGTGGTGGATGCAGACTACGAGGTCGTGGACGACGACCAGTAAGCATACGGTCCGTGGAGCGTGGAGCCTGGCTTCACGCTCCACGCCAGTCCATCAAAACGAGGTGACAGATCATGGCTGATACAGAAAAAAGAGATTATTATGAGGTCCTGGGCGTCAGCAAGACCGCCTCGGACGATGAAATAAAGAAGGCATACCGGAAGGCTGCCAAGGCCAACCACCCGGACCTGCATCCCGGCGACAAGGAGGCGGAGGCCCGGTTCAAGGAGATCGGCGAGGCCTACGAGGTCCTGTCCGATTCGGAGAAGCGCGCCCGCTACGACCAGTACGGCTTTGCCGGTGTGGACCCCAACTACGCGGCGGGCAGCGGCTTCGGCGGCGGCTTCGGCGGGTTTGGCGGCTTTGACGTGGACATAGGCAGCATTTTCAACGACTTCTTTGGCGGCGGCAGCAGCACCGGCTCCACCCGGCGCAGCGGCCCCCGGAAGGGCGAAAATGTCCGTGCCAGCGTGATGCTGACCTTTGAGGAGGCCGCCTTTGGCTGCGAAAAGGAGGTCTCTGTCTCCCGCATCGAAAGCTGCGCCAAGTGCTCCGGCACCGGCTCCGCCGATGGCAGCGCTCCGGAGACCTGCTCCGCCTGCGGCGGCACCGGCTATACCCGCACCGTGCGGCAGACCCCCTTCGGGGCCATGCAGCAGCAGACCACCTGCTCCAAGTGCGGCGGCACCGGCAAGACGGTGAAGAATCCCTGTCCCACCTGCCGCGGCAAGGGCAAGGTCCGCAAGAACAAGAAGATCACCGTCAAGGTCCCCGCAGGCGTGGACAACGGCCAGGCGGTCCGGGTGTCCGGCGAGGGGTCGGTGGGCTCCGGCGGCGGTCCCAAGGGCGATCTGCTGGTCGAGGTCAGCGTGATGAGCCATCCGCTGTTTGAGCGGGATGGCAACGACGTGCTGTGCGAAATGCCCATCACCTTTACCCAGGCGGCGCTGGGCGGCGAGCTGGAGGTCCCCACTCTGGACGGCAAGGTCCGCTATAACATCCCGGAGGGGACCCAGACCGGCACCACCTTCCGTCTACGCAACAAGGGCATTCCCGTGGTGGGCTATCAGAACCGGCGCGGGGACCAGTATGTCACCGTGGTGGTGGAAACGCCCCGGAATCTCAACAAGGAGCAGAAGGATCTGCTGAAAAAGCTGGCGGACAACTCTGCCGAGGAGTCCAATCCCAAGCGCAAGAGCTTTTTTGAGAAGGTCCGGGACAACTTCAAAAATATGTGACCGTGGCGGCGTGCTGCAAATTCCATATTTGCGGTACGCCCCTGTTTTTTGTAAGAATCAGGAAATTGCGCTCCGGTGCCGCCGCTTTTTTGCACTTTTCACCAATTTTCCGGCGAAAATCCTATACAATTTTTTTCTGTCGTCCCTGTACAACGGCCCGGAAACTTGTTATAATATCTTCATACGACCGTTGGGTTTTAGGAAGCAGAAATCGCCCGACGGCGCTCCCTGAGCGAAATTTTTTAATACTTTAAGATTTGGAGTTGGCGCATTTGTCCAAGAAATCTGCCATTATTTTACTGCCCGATGACCGCGATGCCACCGGGCTTAACACACCCCTGATGCTGCACCCGCTCACCGGCAGTCCCCTGCTGGCCTGGATGGTGCGCCTCATGCGGGAGTCCGGCTACGAGGCGTTCCTGCTCGCCTGCGACGAGGCGCTGCGGGAGGCCGCCACGGGATGTTTCCCGGACGGCTCTGTCACGGTTGCCGGCCCCACGCCGGATGCCGCCGTCCTGCGGGCGTTCTTCTCCCAGGCGGAGGACCAGATCCTGGTCGTGACCGCGCCGGCGCTGCTGGGCGGCCGCGCTTTGGGCGGGGTGGAGGCTGCGGCGGAGTCCGCTGAGGAAAATCCCGATCTGGAGGAGGGCTCCGGCTGCTTTCTGGTGTCCGCCGGGTCCCTGTCGTCCGTCATGGACGCGGCGAATTTTGACCTCAAGCGGTTCTCCTCCGTGCTGGGCCATGAGCTGAGCTGGGCCGATGGGGCCGTCCCCATTTCCGAGCCGGGCGCTCTGGCCGATGTTCAGGCCATGTTCAAAAAGCTGCGGAATTTCTACCTCTATGCCGATGGGGTGGAGATCTGGGACTTTGACAACTGCTATGTGGGCCCCTTTGCGGAGGTGGCTCCCGGTGCGGTGCTGATGCCCGGAACGATTCTGAAGGGCCGCACCACGGTCGCCCCAGGCGCTGTGATCGGGCCAAATTCCCTGCTGGAAAACGCCGTGGTGGGCGAAGGCTCCACCGTCAATGCCTCCCAGGTCTACGATTCCGTCATCGGGAGCAACACCAACGTGGGTCCCTTCGCCTATGTGCGTCCGGGCTGCACCGTGGGCGACAACATCAAGGTGGGCGACTTTGTGGAGCTGAAAAACTCCACCATCGGCAACGGCACGAAGATTTCCCACCTCACCTATGTGGGCGACACGGACCTGGGCCAGCGCATCAACCTGGGCTGCGGCACCGTCACCGTCAACTACGACGGCAAGAATAAATACCGCTGCACCGTGGGCGACGACAGCTTCATCGGCTGCAACACCAATATGATCGCGCCCGTGACCATCGGAAAGGGCAGCTATGTGGCCGCAGGCTCCACCATCACCGACGATGTGCCGGAGGATTCCCTGGCCATCGCCCGCGCCCGCCAGACCAACAAGCCCGGATGGGCGGCGGACCGCAGAAAACAGGGAAAATTAAAGTAAATATTTGGGGTATGTCCCCACGAAACTATAAAAAGAGAGGTAAAAAAGATGTTTTCTCACTGTAAAGAGATCAAAATCTTCTCCGCCAACTCCAACAAGCCTCTGGCAGAGGCCATTTGCCGCAGGCTCAATATCCCCATGGGCGACAGCGAGGTCAAGACCTTTGCGGACGGAGAGGTCTCCGTGTCCATCAACGAGACGGTCCGTGGCTGCGACGTGTTCGTGATCCAGTCCACCTGCAAGCCGGTCAACGACAGCCTCATGGAGCTGCTGATCCTCATTGATGCGCTGCGCCGCGCCTCTGCCGCCCGCATCACCGCCGTCATGCCCTACTTCGGCTACGCCCGTCAGGACCGCAAGGCCAAGGCCAGAGACCCCATCTCCGCCAAGCTGGTGGCCAACCTCATCACCACCGCCGGCGCCGACCGGGTGCTGACCATGGACCTGCACGCCTCTCAGATTCAGGGCTTTTTCGACATACCTGTGGACAATCTTCTGGGCAATCCGGTGTTTGTCCGCTACTACCTAGACAAGTTCCCGGAGGAACAGCGGGAGAACATGGTCGTGGTATCTCCCGATGTCGGCTCTGTGGCCAGGGCCAGGGCCTTCGCCCAGAAGGTCGGCATGAGCCTTGCCATCGTGGACAAGCGCCGCCAGAAGGCCAACTCCTGCGAGGTCATGAACATCATCGGCGATGTGGCGGGCAAGGACTGCATCCTCTTTGACGATATGATCGACACCGCCGGGTCCCTCTGCAACGCCTGCGCCGCCATCCGGGAGGCGGGCGCGCAGAAGATTTACGGCTGCGCCAGCCACGGCGTGTTCTCCGCGCCTGCCCTGGATCGCCTCGAAAACAGCTTCTTTGAAGAGGTCCGGGTGCTGGACACCATCCCCATGCCCAAGGATTACACCGGCACGAAGATCGCCCAGCTCACCGTGGCGGATATGTTCGCCGAGGCCATCACCCGCATTGACGAAGAGACCTCCATCTCCTCCCTGTTCTGATGCTGTTTCAGAAGCGCGGCGGTATTGACTTTCTCATTGTGGGTCTGGGGAATCCCGGCTCGAAATACCGGAACACCCGGCACAACGTGGGCTTCGCGGCGCTGGACGCTCTGGCGGAGTCGCTGCATACCAGGGTGGACCGGGTGAAGTTCCAGGGTCTCACGGGACAGGCCACGGCGGCGGACAAAAAGCTCCTTCTGCTCAAGCCCACCACCTACATGAATCTCAGCGGCCAGTCCGTGAAGGCCGCCGCCTCGTTCTATAAGCTCCCGCCGGAGCATATTCTGGTAATGTTTGACGACATCTCTCTGGACCCAGGACGGCTCCGGGTGCGGAAAAACGGCTCCGCCGGGGGCCACAACGGGGTCAAGAGCATCATCTCCTGCCTCGGCTCCCAGGAGTTCCCGCGGATCAAGATCGGCGTGGGCGCGAAGCCCCACCCGGACTACGATTTGGCGGACTGGGTGCTGTCCGTGTTCCCCTATGACCTGCGGGAGTCCATGGAGGAAACCTATCGACGGGCCGCCCAGGCCGCGCTTACCGTGGTGACGGATGGCCCGGAGGCCGCCGCCAACCAGTTCAACGGCAAATAACCATCCCGATTTCGACATAACAGGCTGCATCCCAAACGGATGCAGCCCTTGTGTGCTTTCCATTCCTGCTCTTCCATAAAAAGACTCGTATCAAAAGGAGATTCTGCCCATGCATCCACTCCAATCCGCCCTGCGGGGACTGCCGGAATACCAGGCCCTGCTCCGGCAGGCCGACCATGCCGGAGCCTCCGCCGTCACCGGCCTCAGCTCCATCCACCGGGCGCATATGATCGCCGCGCTGCGGGAGGACACCGGCCGCCCGATACTGGTGGTCTGCCAGGACGAGCTTGCCGCCTCCCGGACCGTCCAGGAGCTCAGCGGCTTTCTGGGGGAAAAGCCCCCGATATTTCCCAGCCGGGAGCTGACGGTGCTGCGGGCCGCGTCGGTGTCCCGTGGCTGGGAGCAGCAGCGGCTGGCCATGCTCCACCAGCTTATGCACCGGGGCTACCCCGTGCTTGTGACCTCCATGGAGGCCATGAGCCTCCGCACCATGCCCCGGCAGGTGCTGGCTGCGGCCTCCATGCCGCTGGCCGTGGGCGGCAGCTATGATATGGACACGCTGCTCCGGCGGCTTACAGACCTGGGCTACCACCGCAGTACGCTGGTGGAGGGCGTGGGACAGTTCGCCGTGCGCGGCGGGATCCTGGACGTGTATTCGCCTGCGGCATCCGCGCCGGTGCGGGCGGAGTTCTTCGGGGATGAGCTGGACGCCATGGGCTTCTTTGACCCCACCTCCCAGCGCCGCACGGAAAATGTCAGGGAGATCCTGCTGCTCCCCACTGCGGAGGTGCTGCCCCAGCTCCACGCCGGCGGCGTGGAGGGCCTGGTCAAGGACCTGGGCGGCCTTCTCTCCCGATACAAGCGCCGGAAGCACCCCCACCAGGCCCTGATGGACACGCTGGAGGCCGACATGGATACGCTGTCCTCCGGGGCCTCGTTTGCCGCCGGGGACCGGTACCTTTCCCTGATCTATCCCCAGCGGGAAACTCTGGCGGACTATTTGCCGCCGGAGACCATCGTGGTGTTCGCGGACCGGATCGCCATCGAGCGGCAGCACCGGCAATCCCTGGAGGAGCAGGGCCAGAGCCTGGACCCGCTGCTGGAAAACGGCACCCTGGCGGGGGAGCTGTGTGAATTTTATGAAAATTTTGAGGAAACCTGCAACAAGCTGACCGGAAATGCCGTCATATATATGGATAACTTTTTATCCGCAGCCTTTCCGGAGAGTCTGCCGCCTCAGCAGCTTCTCAGCGTCACCGTGAAGCAGCTTCCCTCCTACGGCGGCTCTCTGGACACGGCGGTGGGGGATATGCAGCACTATGCCGGCAGCGGCTTTGGCACGCTGGTGCTCTGCGGCTCCCGGCACCGGGGCGAGCTGCTGCTGGAGGCCATGGAGGCCCGTGGCGTCAAGGGACGCCTTGCCTTCCCGCTGACGGCGCTGCCGCAGCCCGGTCAGGTGCTCCTGGCAGAGGGCTCCCTGGCCTCCGGCATGGAGTACCCGGCCCTGAAGCTGGCCATTCTCACCGAGGGCCAGATCACCGCCCAGACGCCCCGGAAAAAGCGCAGCCGGAAAAAAGCCGCCACCAATCGTCAGAAGCTCTCCTCCTTTACGGACCTCTCCCCCGGCGACCTGGTGGTCCACGAGGCCCACGGCATCGGCCGCTTCTGCGGCGTGGAGCAGATGAAGCTCAGCGGCGTGGTCAAGGACTACATCAAGATCGCCTATCAGGGGACCGACGTGCTCTATGTTCCCGCCACCCAGCTGGACCTGGTTTCCAAATATATCGGCGCGGGAGAGGACAGCCCGGTGCGTCTGAGCCGTCTGGGGGGCGAAAGCTGGGAAAAGGCCAAGAAAAAGGCCAAGGCCGCGGCCAAGGACCTGGCGGCGGGTCTTATCCAGCTCTACGCCCAGCGCCAGCGGCTGCCCGGCTATGCCTTTTCCCCCGATTCCCCCTGGCAGCAGGAATTTGAGGACAATTTTCCCTATACGGAGACTGACGACCAGCTCCGCTGCATCGCGG
Organism: uncultured Oscillospiraceae bacterium; assembly: GCA_964493585.1. Lineage (GTDB taxonomy): Bacteria > Bacillota > Clostridia > Oscillospirales > Oscillospiraceae > HGM13006. Next base: position 1,777 of record CAZBOR010000076.1, on the reverse strand, counting down.
AAATCAAGGCGGATATGGAGTCCCCTACGCCCATGGACCGGCTGCTCTGCGGCGACGTGGGCTTCGGCAAGACCGAGGTGGCCCTGCGCGCCGCCATGAAATGTATCCTGGACGGCAAGCAGTGCGCCATTCTGGTCCCCACCACGGTGCTGGCCCAGCAGCACTATGTCACGGCCATGGGCCGCTTTGCCGGCTTCCCGGTGAATATCGACGTGCTCTCCCGGTTCCGGTCCTCCGCCGAGCAGCGCCGGACCCTCCACGCCATGGAGACAGGCACCGTGGACCTGGTGGTGGGGACCCACAAGCTGCTGCAAAAGAACGTGAAATTCAAAAACCTGGGCCTGCTGATCGTGGACGAGGAGCAGCGCTTTGGCGTCAGCCACAAGGAGCGGCTCAAGGAGCTGAGCCGGGGCGTGGACGTGCTGACCCTGTCCGCCACCCCCATTCCCCGGACCCTCAATATGGCCCTCAGCGGTCTGAGGGATATGTCCACCATCGAGGAACCCCCCGGGGACCGCTATCCCGTGCAGACCTATGTGATCGAGCACGACTATGACATTCTGGCCGACGCCATCCGCCGGGAGGTGGGCCGGGGCGGTCAGGTGTACTATCTGCACAACCGGGTGGATTCCATCCTTCAGACCGCCGCACGGCTCCGGAGCAAGCTGCCCGATGTGTCCATCGGCGTGGGCCACGGGAAGATGAACGAGGAGGAGCTCAGCGATGTGATGCAGCAGATGTCCGACGGGGAGCTTCAGGTCCTGGTCTGCACCACCATCATCGAAACGGGCATCGACATTCCCAATGTCAACACCCTTATCATCGAGGACGCCGACAAGCTGGGTCTGGCCCAGCTCCACCAGCTCCGGGGTCGGGTGGGCCGCAGCAATCGCCACGCCTACGCCTACCTGACCTTCCGCAAGGGCAAGGTGCTCTCCGAGGTGGCGGAAAAGCGCATGGGCGCGATCCGGGAGTTTGCGGAGTTCGGCTCCGGCTTCAAGATCGCCATGCGGGACCTGGAAATTCGCGGCGCGGGGAATCTGCTGGGGGCCGAGCAGTCCGGCCATATGATCTCCGTGGGCTACGATATGTATCTCAAGCTGCTGGAGGAGGCGGTGCTGGAGCAGAAGGGGGAAACGCCGCCGGAGGAAAAGACCTGCTCGGCGGACATCAACATCTCCGCCAACATCCCGGAGACCTATGTCTCCTCCGGCGAGGGCCGCATGGAGCTGTACCGGCGCATCGCCGCCATCCGCTCGGAGGTTGACGCCGATGACGTGGTGGATGAACTGGTGGACCGCTACGGGGAGCCGCCCAAGGCCGTCATCGCCCTGGTGTCCATCGCCCTGCTCCGGTCCAGGGCCGCCGCCGTGGGGATCCGGGAGATCACCCAGAAGGGCAACACCGTCCTGTTCACCCTGCGGAGCATCGACTTCCAGGCCGTCAGCGGCATCTGCGCCGACCCGCAGCTCAAAAAACGGGTGCTGTTCTCCGCCGGAGACACCCCCAGGCTCACGCTGAAGCTGACCTCCGGCGACGATCCGCTGAGGCAGTGCGAGCTTTTTGTAAAGAAATTCACAGCATTTTCCGCTCCGGATGCCTGATTTGAAAAAAACAGTCCGCGAATTTATTAAAAATGCGGAAAAGAATTGAAAAATACCGCAAGCCACGGTATAATAGGCTTAAATACGGCAGACCCTTCTGCCTGAAGTTAGGTGGAGATTATGATAAGTCAGGATACCAATGATAAAAAGAAGCGTACCTCCGGTCAGCAGAG
>CAZBOR010000075.1:0-8808 GCA_964493585.1 uncultured Oscillospiraceae bacterium | reverse complement strand
CCCTTGACAAATCGCCTATTGAGGTGTGCCGGAAATACAGCACACCTTTTGCTATTTCAAGATCCCGCCCCGGCGGAGCCGGATAAGCTGCTCCGGCGTCATGCGCCAGGTCCAGTTGCCCTCCGGCACACCGGGGATGTTGACGCGGGCCTCGTCACCCAGGCCCAGCACGTCCTGCACCGGGAGAATGACCGCTGCGGCGGGCCGGTCCAGCAGCTCCCGCAGGATCTCCGCGGGGTCCCGCGTATCTCCGTTGGCCGCCAGAAATCCCGCAAGGGTCTGATTGTCGTGGGTGCCGGAAAAGAACACCCGCCGGGCGGCGGCCTGGGGCGGCATCTGGGCGATCTCCCGCTCCGAGAACTGCCACACGTCCATCCCCGCCAGACCCGTGTGGTGCAGCAGCGTCGTCACCTGGCTGTCCAGAGCTCCCAGGTCCTCCGCCACCAGCGGGAGTGTACCGAATTCCCGCGCCATGGCCCGGAAGAACGCGATCCCCGCGCCCTTCATCCAGAAGCCCTCCCCGGCGGTGGACCCGGCCGGGATGGCGTAGTAGGCCGCAAAGGACCGAAAATGGTCCAGCCGCACATAGTCGTAGAGCCGGAAGGCCAGCCGCAGCCGCTGTTTCCACCAGCCGTAGCCATCCGCCTCCATGACGTCCCAGCGGTACAGGGGATTGCCCCAGTCCTGTCCCTCCGGCGTGAAGTAATCCGGAGGGCAGCCCGCCCGCAGCGTGGGGTACCCGGCGCCGCTGAGCTGAAACTGATCCCGGTTTGCCCAGGTCTCCGCGCTGTCCGGGGCCGCATAGATGGGCATATCCCCGATCAGCGTGATCCCCAGCGCCTTGGCCTTCTGATGAAGCATATCCCACTGGGCGAAGAAGCGGTACTGCTCCAGCATCTGTTCCCGCAGCTCCGAGTGATATTTCCGGCGCAGGGAGGGGAGATTTTTCCGGTCCCGCTCCCGCCAGGGCCACTGCTGCCAGGGGACGCCGTGGACCCGGCGGAGCACCGTGTAGAGGGCATAGTCCTCCAGCCAGGCGGCGTTTTCCCGGCAGAAGTCCTCGAAGCCGTCCATATCCACGGGCAGCTCCGGGCTAATCAGCCTGGGGTCCCCGGCAAACACACAGGGACTGGAGTAGGGGGAATTCCCCGTTCCCGGCGGACACAGGGGCAGCAGCATCCAGCTGTCAAAGCCCGCCTCCTTCACCACCGGCAGAAACTCCATCGCGTCCCCCAGCGTCCCCACGGGGCCGTTTCCCGGCAGAGAGAACACCGGACACAGCAGACCCTTCCCCTTTGGCAGCGCCGCCCTCTGGGGCAGCGGGGAGAAGTGCTCCGGCCGCGTCCCCTCCCGGTACAGCGCCGCCGCGCCCCAGGGCGGCAGAACCAGGGCGTCCGTTCCGGAGGCATAGACGGTTCCCGTCAGCAGGTCCAGATAGCTCCTCCCGTCCAGCTCCACCGTCTGGGCCTCTTGATCTCGGTTTACATAAACCAGGACCTCCGCCGTGTCCAGGGACCGCTGTATGGAGAAAACCTGCCGGGAGGGCGCGGCATAGCGGACGTCCCCCTCCACCAGCACCGGATATTCCCGGCGCATATGCGAGAGCATCCGCACCCAGGCGGTGAGGCTGCCGTCCTCCCGGCCCCAGGGGAAGGGACCCCGGTTGTAGGGGTCGGCATAGCCCTCCGCGCCCGCCTCGTCGCCGTAGTAGACGCACGGCACACCCGGAGAGGTGAATTGCAGCACCTGAAGCAGTCTCAGCCGGCGGAGCGCCAGGTCCCGCTGCCGGGGCGGCAGATGGTACTCCCGCTGCTGCTGCTCCGTCAGACCCTCCGGGGCCTCGCCCAGCACCGTCAGAACGCGGGGCGTGTCGTGGGTCCCGATGAGGTTCAGCGCCCCATAGAGGGCCGAGGGCGGATAGTTCTCCCGGATGGTATCCAGCAGCTCCGCCAGCTCCCCGGCGGACCTCCTGCCCAGCAGGAAGTCCAGCGTCCCGGTCCGGAAGGGATAGTGCATGGTGCCGTCCAGCTCCTCCCCCAGCAGATACTGCCGCTGCACCCCGTAGCTGACCTTGTTGCTGGCGTCCTCCCAGACCTCGCCCAGCAGCAGAGCGTCGGGCTTCTCCGCCCGTTCCGCCCGGCGGACACGCCGAATAAAGCTGTCGGGCAGCTCGTCGGCCACATCCAGCCGCCAGCCGGAGGCCCCCAGCCTCAGCCATTTGCGGATCACGCCCTGCTCCCCGCAGATAAATTCCTGATAGCCGGGGTCCTTTTCCTCCACCTCCGGCAGGGAGTCCACGCCCCACCAGCAGCGATAGCCGCAGGGACTGCTTTTGTCAAAGCGGTACCAGCTGTCATAGGGGCTTAGCTCCGGGGCGCAGGCCCCCGGCTGGGGATAGTTCCCCCAGCGGTTGAAATACACGCTGTCATCGCCGGTGTGGCTGAACACCCCGTCCAGCAGCACGCGGATGCCCTGCGACTGGGCCTCCCGGCACAGCAGGGTGAAGCTCTCCTCATCCCCGAAGGCCGGGTCGATGGTCAGAAAGTCGGCGGTGTCGTACTTGTGGTTGCTGGACGCGGTGAAGATGGGATTCAGGTAGAGCACGCCGACGCCCAGGGATTTGAGATAGGCCAGCTTTTCGCGGATGCCCTCCAGCGTGCCGCCGAAGAAGGGCCAGTGGGTGACGCGGCCCGCCGTGTCCTTGCAGTAAAACGGCTCGTCGTTCCAGTCCTGGACCACCAGGCGCTTGGTTCCCCGCCACCCCTCCGGATGGGCTGCGGCGGCCTGGCGGGCCTGCCAGTCGCTCCCCCGGTGAAAGCGGTCCGGAAAGATCTGATACGCCACGGCGCTGCGGTACCACGCGGGCAGCTCCGTGGGACGGTAGACGGTGATCTGCCAGGAGTCCGGCGGGCTGTCCGTCAGCGCGCCCGTCCCGCCCCTACAGTCCGGGGTCCTGCCGTAATACCAGGTACCCTCCGGGGTCTCAATCACGAAATAGTACCAGAGCAGACAAGGCTCCTGGGGCGCGGTGATATGGACCACACGGGTCCCATCCTCCGCCGGGACCATGGGCAATCGGGTCTCCGTCTCCTGCCACAGCCGGAGATAGACCCGGCTGTCCTCCGGCACTGCGGCGTCCAGCGCCAGCCTGACACGTTCGCCCACCGGCACGGCCCCAAAGGGGCTGCGGCAGCGGGAAATGCGGGAATCGTGATACAGATACATGAGAAAACCTCCGGAGTGCGTCGTTTATTTGCCCCTCGGCGGCAGCGCCGAGGGGTGTGGTCTTATACCGTTTTTCCATAAAATGCTTCATGATAGCGGTGCCGTAAAAAAGGCTTTTCGCCCTTTCCCGGCAAGCGCCGTCCTATTGGGTGATCTTTTGATAGACGGCCATATACTGCCTGGCGCTGGCGCGCCAGCCGAAATCCTGGGCCATGGCCTGCTGCTGGAGGGAGGCCCAGGCCTCCTTCTCCTGGCGGTACAGCGCCGCGGCGGTCAGCAGGCACTGCTCCAGTTCCCAGGCGCTGGGGTTGCGGAAGCCAAAGCCGGTCCCCTCCCCGGTGAATTTGTTGTAGGGGACCACGCTGTCCCTGAGGCCCCCGGTCTCCCGGACCACGGGCAGGGTGCCGTAGGCCATGGCGATCATCTGATTGAGGCCGCAGGGCTCAAACAGCGACGGCATCAGCAGCATATCCGCGCCCGCGTACATCCGCAGGGACAGCGGCTCGTCAAAGGCCAGCCGGACGGCCAGATGGTCCGGCGCGGCGGCGGCCGCGTCCGCCAGCAGCCGTTCATAGGTCGCGTCCCCGGTACCCAGGATGGCGATCTGGAGGTCCTGCCGGAGCAGCTCCGGCAGGCAGCCCGCCAGCAGGTCCATGCCCTTCTGGTCCGTCAGCCGGGAAATCAGCACCACCAGCGGCACATCCGCCCGGACCGGCAGCCCCAGCTCCTCCTGGAGCTGTGCCTTGCACCGGGCCTTGCCCGACATATCCTCCGGGGAGAAGGGGACCAGCGCCTTTTTCGGGTCATATTTGTCGGTATCAATGCCGTTGAGGATGCCCTGAAGCCGGTCTGTCCGCTGACGGAGCACCCCGTCCAGGCCCTCGCCGTAGGGTCCGGTGCAGATCTCCTCGGCGTAGCTGGGACTGACGGTGGTGATGTAGTCGGAGTAATACAGGGCGCCCTGGAGGAAGTTGATGGCGTCGTGGCCCCAGGCGAGCTGGTCTGCGGCGTTTTTGCACCCGTCCAGCCCCAGCAGGTCCCCCAGACAGGACCGGCCGCAGATGCCCTGGAATTTGAGATTGTGGATGGTAAGCACCGTGCGGATGTCCCGGTAGGCGGAGAGGCCCCGGTACTGCTCCCGCAGAAACACGGGGATCAGCGCCGCGTGCCAGTCGTTGGCGTGGATCACGTCCGGGAAAAAGTCCAGATATTGCAGGCACTCCAGCACGGCCTTGGAATAAAAGGCCACCCGCTCGCAGTCGTCGCCGCAGCCGTAGACCTGGTCCCGGTAGAAGTAAAACTCGCTGTCCAGGAAGTAGTACCGGACCTTTCCCAGCTTTAAGGTGAGGACGCCGCAATACTGGTTCCGCCAGCCCAGGGGGACGGTGAGAGTGGTCAGCGGCTCCATGCGGTCCCGATACTGCTGGGGGATCTGCCGGAGCTTTGGCAGGATCACCCGGACCTCGCAGCTCCGGCTCTGGAGCGCGGCGGGGAGGCTCCCCGCCACATCTCCCAGTCCGCCGGTCTTGATAAAGGGCGTGGCCTCAAAGGAGGCAAAGAGCACCTTCAGCTTTTTGTTTGCCATACAAACGCCTCCTTACAGAGTCTGCTGCTTGCCGATGACGAAGGGATTGGTTTCGCTGCCCGACAGCTTGACCTCCGGGCTGATGGACACAAATTTGTCGCAGATCAGATTCTCCACCACGGCGCCCGGTCCGATGGCGCAGTGCTGCATCAGGACGCAGTTGCGGACCACCGCGCCCCGGCCCACGATGACGTCGCGGAACAGGATGCTGTTTTCCACGGTGCCTTCCACAATACAGCTTGCGGCCACGAGGGAGTTTTTCACGTTGGCGCCGGGGAGATATTTTGCCGGAGGGGAGTCCTGGGTCTTGGTGTAGATGGGCCGGTCCTGCTGGAACAGCTCCGCCTGGACCTCCGGCCGCAGCAGGTCCTGGCTCACCCGCATATAGTCCTGGCTGTGGTCCACCGCGTGCTCGTATCCGGTGTAGCGCCAGGTGTCCACCTGGATCTGCCCCAGATTGGCGGTCAGGATGTCCATAATGTCGATATAGCCCAGGTTCTGGTAGCACTCGATGAAGTCCAGCACCAGCCGCCGCTGGATGAGCATACAGTCCAGGAAGCAGTTGGCCTCGCCCGTGGCGGAATCGGATACGCCGCTCACCAGACCGGAGGGCGAAATGGAGAGGAACAGTCCCGTGGCGGTCTCGCTGTTCTCGATGGTCTTGTAAATCAGGGTCACGGCGGCCCCGGATTTTTCATGCTGGGCGATGGCGGGCCGGAAGTCCATATTGTAGATGCGGTTGGCGGCGCAGATCAGCACCGTGTCCTCGTCGGCCCGCAGGAAGAACTGCCGGTTGAGGATCACGTCCCGCAGGCTGAACCGGGCGTGCAGGTCCTTGAGTCCGTGGGCCGCGCCGGGCAGCATGAACATCCCGCCCTGCTTTTTGTTGAGGCCCCATTCACGGCCCATGTTCAGATGGTCCGCCAGGGAGCGATAGTTGCCGGGCGTGATGACGCCCACGGTGTCAATGCCGGAGTTCACCATGGAGGACAGGGGAAAATCGATCAGGCGGTAACGGCCTCCAAAGGGGATGGACGCCACAGGGCGGTCCTCAATGAGCTTGCCGTAATGCTCGCCGGTGTAGTTGGTGGAAAGCAGTCCAATGACAGTACCCATAATATTACCTCCTTAACCGTTGGTCATGTCGTCGCCCAGCAGTGTGATGGGCGCGTTTTCATCGTCCGTGCCGAAGGTGGTGCCGGAGAGAATGGTGGCCCGCTCCGCCACAATGGACCGGAACACCTTGGCGCCCGGCTCCACCACCGCGTCGGGCAGCAGAATGGAATCCTTCACCAGCGCGCCCCGGCCCACCGTGACATTGGAGCCGAGAACGCTGTGCTCCACCGTGCCGAGGATCTGACAGCCGTTGCTGACGATGCTGCGGTCCACGCTGCCCTCCGGTCCCACGAAGTGCGGCGGGTAGATATTGGAGTTGGAGAAGATGCGGAAATGGCCGTACAGGTCCAGAGGCGGGTCCTTCTCCAGCAGCTCCATGTTGGCCCCGTAGTAGCTGTCGATGGTCCCCACATCCTTCCAGTAGCCGGAGAACCGGTAGATGAACAGGCGCTTCTGGTCCGAGAGCAGCTTCGGAATGATGTTCTTGCCGAAGTCGTGGGCGGAGTCCGTGTCCTCGTGGTCCTCCAGCAGCGCCTGACGCAGCACCGGCCAGGAGAAGATATAGATGCCCATGGAGGCCAGATTGCTGGTCGGCTGGGGCGGCTTCTCCATGAACCGGGTGATCCGGCCGCTGTCGTCCGCCTCCATGATGCCGAAGCGGCTCGCCTCCTCCCAGGGGACGGTCATGACGGACACCGTCAGGTCCGCCTGATTCTCCTTATGGACCGCGAGCATCTTGCTGTAGTCCATCATATAGAGATGGTCCCCGGAGAGAATCAGCACATAGTCCGGTCCGTAGGCGTCGATAAAGTCGATGTTGTGGTAGATGGCATCGGCGGTGCCGAGATACCAGGAGCCGCCGGTCTCGGTCTCATAGGGCGGCAGCACATGGACGCCGCCGTTGTTGGTGTCCAGGTCCCAGGCCTCGCCGTTGCCCAGATAGGAGTTGAGCACCAGGGGCTTATACTGGGTCAGCACGCCCACGGTGTCGATGCCTGAGGAAACGCAGTTGCTGAGACTGAAATCGATGATCCGGTACTTACCGCCAAAGGACACCGCAGGTTTGGCGTTCTTCTTGGTCAGTGCCAGAAGGCGGCTGCCCTGGCCACCGGCCAGAAGCATGGCGATACACTCTTTTTTTCGCATGGGAATCCTCCTCATCTTAAATGATTTTTCATAGCTCATATCCGGGCGCGGGACAAAGCCCGGAACCTATTTCAGTTTATCACGGGGCGTGTGCCAGATCTCGTCGCAATACTGGCAGATGGTACGGTCCGAGGTAAATATGCCGGCCTTGGCGATGTTGGTCAGGGACATCCGGCCCCAGCGCTCCGTATCCCGGTAGCGCTCGGTGAGTTCGCCAAAGGCCTTGAGGTAGGCGTCAAAGTCCTTCAGCACGAAATACTCGTCGTTGGCCTTCATCAGCGTGTCGTGGATGCCGTAGAAATTCCGGCCCATGGGCAGGAAGGTGCCGTCCACAAGCTGGTCCACGACGCGGGATAGCCGCGGGTCATCCCGGCAGGTGTCATAGGCGATATAGCCGCCCTTGAGGTAGTAGTCCATGACCTGGTCGGCGGTGAGGCCGAAGATGGCAATATTTTCGGGACCCACCTGCTCCAATATCTCCACATTGGCGCCGTCCAGCGTCCCCAGGGTCACGGCGCCGTTGAACATGAATTTCATATTGCCGGTGCCGCTGGCCTCCTTGCCGGCGGTGGAGATCTGCTCGGAGATGTCGGCGGCGGGGTAGATGAGCTGGGCGGAGGAGACATTGAAGTTCTCCAGGAAGATGACCCGGAGCTTTTTGCTGACCACCGGGTCCGAGTTCACCAGGTCCGCGATGGAGCAGATAAGCTTGATGACCTCCTTGGCAAAGGCGTAGCCCGCGGCAGCCTTCCCCGCGAAGATGAAGGTGTAGGGCCGGACGTCCGCGTCGGGATTCTCCTTCAGGACATTGTACAGGTGCATGATCTTGAAGGCCGCCAGGAGCTGCCGCTTATAGGCGTGGATGCGCTTGACCTGGATGTCAAAGATGGAATCCGGGTCCACGGCGATGCCCATGGTGTCGGAGATATAGTTGCCCAGACGGACCTTGTTCTGGCGCTTGACCGCCTGAAGGGCGTCCAGGAACGCCGCATCCTCCCGATAGGGCAGCAGGCCCTGCAGGGCGGCGGCGTTGCCCATCCACTGGGGACCGATGGCCTCGGTGATGAGCCGGCGGAGGCCCGGATTGGCCTCGGCCAGAAAGCGCCGGTGGGTGACGCCGTTGGTCTTGTTGTTGAACTTCTCCGGGGTCATGGCGTAGAAATCCTTGAGCACAGAGGTCTTGAGGATCTCGGTGTGCAGGGCCGCCACGCCGTTGACGCTGTAGGAGCCGATCACGGAGAGATTGGCCATATTCACCTGGCCGTCCCAGAGGATGGCGGTGTTCCGGAGGCGCTCGGCCCAGTCGGGCTGGGTCCGGTCAAAGGTGGCGCAGTACCGGCGGTCGATCTCCTCGATGATCTGATAGACCCTGGGCAGCAGGGACCGCATCAGGTCGATGGACCACTTTTCCATCGCCTCCGGCATAATGGTGTGGTTGGTGTAGGAGATGGTCCGGCAGGTGATGTCCCAGGCCGCGTCCCAGCCCAGGCCCTCCTGGTCCATCAATATCCGCATCAGCTCCGGCACGCACAGAGCCGGATGGGTGTCGTTGATGTGGATGCTGATCTGATCGGGAAACCGGCTGAAATCGGAGCCGTAGGTCTTTTTGAAGTTCTTAACGATGTCGGACACGCCGGCGGACACGAAGAAGTATTCCTGCTTGAGCCGCAGGGCGCGGCCCGCCTCGGTGCTGTCGTCGGGATAGAGGATGCAGGTGATGGCCTCGATCTCGTTGC
>CAZBOR010000074.1:0-8869 GCA_964493585.1 uncultured Oscillospiraceae bacterium | reverse complement strand
GAACTGGGCCAACAGCTATATCTTTGAGAACAGCCCCCGGTTCCTGAACCTGCTGAGCCAGGAAGTGGTGAAGCAGGACGTGAAGCCGGAGTTCGAGGTCTTTGACACCGGCCATATCGACTCCGTCATGTATTATGTCAACAAGCACGGCATTCCCAAGCCGCCCCACATCCAGTTCATCATGGGCGTCGGCGGCTCCATGCCCGGCACGGCGGAGAATCTGGCGTTCCTGGTGGGCAAGCTGCCGAAGGACGCCACCTGGTCCGTTTCCGGCATTGGCCGCGCCCATATGCCCATGATGCTGGCCGGTCTGGCCCTGGGCTGCGACGGTCTGCGCGTGGGCCTGGAGGACAACGTCATGTACGGCAAGGACGCTGACGGCAACAAGATCATCGCCACCAACGAGATGCTGGTAAAGCGGGCCGTGGACCTGGCAAAGCTGGCCGGACGCGAGATCGCCACCGCTCAGGAGGCCAGAGAGATCCTCGGCATCACCCGGAACTGCCTGCGGGACGAGGGCTGATTTCCCACTTGTAAATTCATCACAGGTTCGTTATAATAGAATCAATCTCCGAGCCGCAGCGGCTAAAGCATATCGCCATGCCGCTGCGGCCATGGCAGGGCTGCCAACGGGCCTGCCGGGAAACCGGCCGACCTTCCGCTTTTGAAAAGGAGAACCACGGTCTGTATGGGGACTGCTCTGCAAAAGCGGAGTAGTCTCTATTTTTGATGTTGGGAGTGAGCAGCATGGTGAAGAATATTTCCTATCAGGATGCGCGGGAGCTGCTGCTGGAGCAGACAGTACCCCTGGCCGGTCCGGAGCGGGTCCCCCTGACGGCGGCCTCCGGCCGGGTGCTGGCGGAGCCGGTAAACGCAGTGGGCGACGTGCCGCCCTTTGACCGCAGCCCCTTTGACGGCTATGCGTTCCGGGCAGAAGATACTGCCGCGGCGGCGAAGGACAGCCCTGTGGTCCTGCGTATTCTGGAGGAGATCCCGGCGGGCAGCACCTGGTCCCGGACGGTCACGCCGGGCACCGCGACCAAGATCCTCACCGGTGCGCCCATCCCGCCCGGCGCGGACGCGGTGACAAAGTATGAGGACACGGAGTTTACCGCTGAGACTGTCGCCATCTTTACCCGGTTTTCCTCCGGCGAGAACGTGATCCCCCAGGGAGAGGACGTCCGAACCGGGGACCTGCTCGCCGCAAAAGGGACGGTCATCGACAGCGCCCTTTTGGGGACCCTGGCGGCGCAGCATATGGTGGAGCCGCTGGTATACCGGGTACCCAGGGTGGGAATCATCACCACGGGCAGCGAGCTGGCGGAGCCGGGGGAGGTCCTCAGCGGCGGCAAAATCGTCAATACCAACCGCTACACCTTCCGCGCGGCAGTGGAGAAAAGCGGCTGTCACGCGGAGGTCTATCCCACACCCGGCGACGACCCGGCGGCGATTGCCGCAGAGATGGACCGGGCGCTGTCGGAGTGCGATCTGGTCATCACCACCGGAGGCGTATCCGTGGGGGACTATGACTTTACCCCCGATGCTATGGAACGCGCCGGCGCGGAGCTGCTGATCCGCACTCTGTTTCTCAAGCCCGGCGGCGCGTCGGCCTACGGCAGGCGGGACGGACGGCTCATCTGTGGCCTGTCCGGGAATCCGGCCTCGGCATTGACCAATTTTTATGCGGTGGTCCTGCCGGTGCTGCGGAAGCTCCGGGGCCTGGCGGAGCCGCATCTGACGGTGCTTCCCGTGGTCCTGGCGGAGGACTTCCGCAAGAAAAGCCCCAAGACCCGGCTGATTCGGGGCGTGCTGGACTTGAGCGACGGCACGGCGAAAATTCATGTGAGCCGGGGCCAGGGCAACGGCGTGCTTCACAGCCTCATCGGCTGCGACCTGCTGGCGGAGATCCCGGCGGGCAGTCCCCGGCTTTCGGCGGGGACCGTGTTGCGGGCCTATTTGATCCCATAATGGAGGTAACGCTATGAAGAAAGTAAGAACGCAGGACGCGGTGGGCATGGCTCTTTGTCACGACATCACCGAGGTCCGGGACGGATTCAAGGGCCGTGCATTCCGGCGGGGCCAGATAATCAAGCCGGAGGATGTGGAGCATCTGCTGGACCTGGGGAAAAAGCATATCTACATTTGGGAGGAAAACGCCGGGGAGATCCATGAGGAGGACGCGGCGCTGCGGCTGGCGGCGATGGCGCCTGTGGAGGGCGCGGAATATTCCGGCCCCAGCGAGGGGAAAATGACTCTGACGGCGCAGCGGGACGGCCTGTTTCGGGTGAACCGCCCGCTGCTGGACGCCATCAACCAGATCGGGGAGATCACCATCACCACGCTGCCGGACCACTATCCGGTGAAAAAGGGTATGAAAATCGGCGGCGGGCGCATCATTCCCCTGGTCTGCCGGGAGCAGGAGATCGTGGAGGCGGAGGCCATGGTGCAGGCGGCGGACCGCCCGCTGATGGAGCTGATCCCCTACCGGGAGCATCTGCCGGTGGGCATCATCGTCACGGGCAGCGAGGTCTACTCCGGCCGTATCCGGGACAAGTTTGAGCCTGTGGTCCGGTCCAAGGTCAGCGCCTATGGGGCCGATGTGCTGGGCTGCATCTTCTGCGACGACGACCTGACCATGCTGCTCAGCGCCATTGAGAAGTGGAAAAGCCGGGGCGCGAAGCTCATCATTATGACCGGCGGCATGAGCGTGGACCCCGACGACCTGACCCCCACCGCCATCCGGCAAAGCGGCGCGGAGGTCGTCACCCAGGGGGTTCCCGCCCAGCCGGGCAATATGTTCACCGTGGCCTATCTGGAGGATGTGACCATCCTGGGGGTACCCGGCGCGGCCATCCACGCAAAGACCACCATGCTGGATGTGATCCTGCCCCAGGCGTTTACCGGGGTGAGGTTCACGCGCCAGGAGCTGAGGAGCCTGGGCGCGGGCGGACTTTGCCAGACCTGCGGCGAGTGCCACTGGCCCAACTGTACCTTCGGACGGTACTGAGCCATGCGGGACCGGTTTGACAGGGAGATCAGCTACCTGCGGGTCTCCATCACAGACCTCTGCAATCTCCGGTGCCGTTACTGTATGCCCGAAGGAGTGTGCCAGAAGCGGCATGAGGACATCCTTTCCTTTGAGGAGATCACGGAGATCGTCACAGCGGCGGCAAAGCTGGGGATCCGAAAGGTCCGCATCACCGGCGGCGAGCCGCTGGTACGGCGCGGCTGTGTGGAGCTTTGCCGCATGGTGGCGGCGGTACCCGGAATCGAAGAGGTGGATATGACCACCAACGGCGTTCTGCTGGGGCGGTACGCCCAGGCCCTTCGGGAGGCCGGAGTCCGCCGGGTGAACATCAGTCTCGACACCCGGAACGCGGAAAAATACGCCGCCATCACCGGCGGCGGGCGGTTGGAGGACCCGCTGAGGGGGATCCAGGCGGCCTTTGACGCGGGGCTGACCCCGGTCAAGCTCAATGTGGTGCTCATCGGCGGCTTCAATGACGATGAAATCGGGGAGCTTGTGGAGTGGACCAGGAACACGCCGCTGGAGCTGCGGTTCATCGAGCTGATGCCCATGGGCGGCGCCTTCGGGAAGGCGGCGTATCTGCCCGGCCGGACCGTGCTGGACCGGGTGCCGGAGCTCTTGCCCCTGGACCGGGACGGCGGCGTGGCGCAGCTCTACCGTCTGCCCGGCGGCAGGGGGCGTGTGGGACTGATCTCCCCGCTGAGCAGCCACTTCTGCGGGACCTGCAACCGCCTGCGGCTCACCAGCGAGGGGGCGCTCAAGCCCTGCCTCCACTCCGGAGAGGAGATCCCGGTCCGCGGAAAGCACGGCCGGGAGCTGTTGGAGACGCTGGAGCAGGCGATTTACAGCAAACCAAGGATGCACGGGACCCTGGACGCGGAGCATCAGAGCGAAGCGGGCCGGTCCATGAACACCATAGGAGGATAATATGGCCATTTCAGAGGATTTTACCCATTTTGATGAAAAGGGCAACGCCAGGATGGTAAATGTGGGCGGCAAGCAGGAAACCCGCCGGGAGGCCGTGGCGGCCGGGCGGGTACTGATGAATCAAAGGACCTTTGATCTGGTCCGCTCCGGCGGCATAAGGAAGGGCGACGTTCTGACGGTGGCCCAGGTGGCGGGCATCATGGGGGCCAAGCGGACGCCGGACCTGATCCCCATGTGCCATCCCATCCTGCTGACGGCGGTGGACCTGGAGCTGAGCCTCAACGAGGAGATGCTCTCCGTGGACATTCTGGCTACCACCGCCTGTAATGGCGCCACCGGCGTGGAGATGGAGGCCCTGACGGCGGTTTCTGCGGCGGCCCTGACGGTATACGATATGTGCAAGGCGGTGCAGCGGGATATGGTCATTGACGACATCCGGCTGCTGAAAAAGACCGGCGGACAGTCCGGTGATTTTGTAAGGGAGGCGCTGTGAATATGGAATATACGGCGGCGGTCATCACCATCAGCGACAAGGGCAGTCAGGGGCTGCGGGAGGACACCTCCGGGCCTGCCCTCCGGGCGATGCTGGAGGAAAACGGCTATCAGGTGTGTTACACCGCCATCATTCCCGATGATTTTGCTGAGATCCGGTCGGAACTGAAAAAATGTGCCGACGAGATGGGCCTTTGCCTGGTGCTGACCACGGGCGGCACGGGCTTTTCCTCCCGCGATGTGACCCCGGAGGCCACGGAGGCGGTGCTGGAAAAGCGCGCTCCCGGCATCCCGGAGGCCATGCGGGCCGAGAGTATGCGTATCACGCCCATGGGCTGCCTGTCCAGGGAGACTGCGGGAATCCGGAAGAACACGCTGATCGTCAATCTGCCCGGCAGCAAAAAGGCGTCCACGGAGAATTTCTCCGCCGTGATAGGACCCATCCGCCACGGCATCGAGGTGCTGCGGGGCGTGTCCGGCGACTGCGCCCATATCCATGAGAAGGAGGCGCGCCATGGCTGAGGTACTTGCGGTCTGCGTCAGCGAGGTCCGGGGCGTCCAGAAGCACCCGGTGGAGGAGGCGGAGCTGCGGGCCAATCACGGCATCGTGGGGGACGCCCACGCCGGCCCCTGGCACCGCCAGGTGTCTCTGCTGGGAATCGACAGCGTCAACAAGCTCCAGGAGAAGATCACCCTGAAGCTCAAGGCGGGCGATTTCGCGGAGAACATTCTGGTGGATGGAATGTGCGTCTACACGCTGCCGGTGGGGACCAGACTGAAAATCGGCACGGCCCTGTGCGAGGTGACGCAGATCGGAAAGACCTGCCACAATGACTGCGCCATCCGAAGGGCGGCGGGGGACTGCGTCATGCCAAGAGAGGGCATTTTCGTGCGGGTGCTGGAGTCCGGAACGGTCAGACCCGGAGATCCGGTGACTGTGGTAGAAGAATCATGAGGCGCTGTCCCAGCGGGCCGAGACGCGGCTTGCCGGGACAGCGTTTTTTTACGGTTTGGGGGAGGAATACCAGGAGGCGCCGAAAAATTCCGGCTGGGTGGCGATGGTGAGGCTCTGCCCGGTCATGGGATGGGGAAACGTCATCTCCACGCAGCAGAGCTGCTGCACAGTCAGGCCCAGGCCGTCGGAGAAGGCCAGGGAGGCTTCGCTGTGGTACACCGGGTCCCCCAGGATGGGCGCGCCGGAGGCGCAGCAGTGGAGCCGAATCTGATGGGTGCGGCCCGTCAGCGGGTGAAAGGCGTAGAGATTCCAGACGCCGTGGGGTTCCAGCAGCGTGTAAGCCGTCCGGGAGGGCTGACCGTCCTCGCGTATCGTGCGCCACAGGGAGTCGGGGCTGAGCCGGTCGATGGGCAGGTCGATCACGCCGGAGACCTCCGGGAGCCGTCCGTAGACAGGGGCCAGATAGGTCTTGCGGATCTGCGCCGTCCGCAGCGCCTCCGTGAGAATACTCTTGACATAGCTGTTTTTCGCAAAGACCGTCACGCCGGTGGTGTCCCGGTCCAGCCGGTTCACCGGATGGACGGTGCCGCCGCCCAGATAGTGGAGAAGCTGATTGGCCAGGGTCCCGGTGTTTCTGGTGGCGGAGGGGTGCATGATGATCCCGGCGGGCTTGTGCAGGGCGATGATGGCCTCGTCCTCGTATAACACCGTCAGTTCCCCCGGCTCCGGCGGGAAGGAGGCGTGCTCCTCCGGCAGCGGCAGACAGATGCTGTCCCCCGGCTGCATCCGGTAGTCCGTGTGGACGGCCTGACCGTTGACCAGCATCCGGGTCTGGTATTTCAGCCGCCTGATCTGGCCGGCGGAGATGTGGAGCCGATAGCGCAGGACGGAAAACAGGGTCTTGCCCGCGTCCTGGGGCGCGGCGATGTAGCGGAGCGTCATAAATGCCTCCTGGAAAAGTATTGTCAATATCCGGTGGAAAAGAATAGGATGCTGACGGGAGGTGTGTCTATATGGACGGTACAAGGTGTTTGCGCGCATGGGTCCTGGGCGGCGACGGCCGGTATCCGTGGGCGGTGAAGGCTCTGCGGCGCAGCGGCCTGCCTGTCAGGACCTGGGGCGTTATGGATATGAAAAACGATGCGGAGCATCTCCGTGAGGCGCTGGAGGGGGCAGATCTTGTGCTGCTGCCCATGTGGCCGTTTCAGGAGGAACAGCTCCAGGTGGGCGGCGAGCGCGTGGCGGCGGCGCTGCTGCCCTATATGCTGGAGAAGGGGGCGCTGCTGATCGCCGGGAGCTTTCCCACAGAGCTGGAGGCGTGGCTTCAGTCCCGGGGCGTGCGCTGCGAGAGCTATCTGGAGCTGGAGAGCTACCGGATGGCCAACGCCGCCGTCACCGCCGAGGGCGCGGTCTGGCTCTGCATGGGGGCCATGGAGCGGACGCTGGCGGGCGCGGAGATCCTGGTCATCGGCTGGGGCCGCATCGGACGGTTCCTGGCGGAGAAGCTCAGAGCTTTGGGAGCCAGAGTCACCGTCACCGCCCGACGGGAGGGACAGTGGCAGGAGATGGAGTCCCTGGGGCTGCGGTCCGATGAGACAGGGCAGTATCATCACGGGCTGGGGGAGTATGATGCGGTGCTCAATACGGTACCCCATCCGGTGCTCACGGCGGAGCAGGGAGAGGCGTTAAAGCCGGACTGCGTGCTTGTGGAGCTGGCCTCCAAGCCGGGAGGATTTGCGCCGGAGCTGCTGGAGCGGCGTCCGGTTCTTCTCGCCCCAGGACTGCCGGGACGTACCGCGCCGCGGTCCGCGGGCGCAAATCTGGCGGCGGCGGTATGGGCCTGTCTGACGGGAGAAGGGAGGAGTTTGGAATGACAGAAAAGACAGTGGGCTTCGCGCTGTGCGGCTCCTTCTGCACGTTCGCGGAGACGCTGGAGGCGCTGAAGTCCGTGACAGAGCAGTTTTCCACGGTGATTCCCATCCTGTCGGAGGTCAGCGCCGCCACCGACACCCGCTTTGGAACGGCGGAGGCGTATGCGGCGCGCATCGCGGAGCTGTGCTCCCGGCGGCCTCTGACCGGTATCCGGGAGGTGGAGCCGATTGGCCCCAAGGGCCTGCTGGATCTGCTGATTATCGCGCCCTGTACAGGCAATACCCTGGGAAAGCTGGCGGGCGGCGTGACGGATTCCACAGTTACGATGGCGGCCAAGGCGCAGCTCAGAAATCAGCGGCCCGTTCTGCTGGCGGTGTCCACCAACGATGGACTGGGGGCCAGCGGCCCGAACATCATGGAGCTGATGCAGCGGAAACACATCTATATGGTGCCATTCCGCCAGGACGATCCGGAACGGAAGCCAACATCGCTGAAGGCGGATATGCGACTGCTGCCGGAGGCGGCCGAGGCGGCGCTGGAGGGGCGGCAGCTACAGCCGGTGCTGCTGGGAAGGTAGGAGATGGCAGGGGCCGGCGCGGTCCCTGCCATCTGCGCTACAGATCGCGAAGGTCATAGGGTGTGGCCTGGTAGACGTAGTAGTTGAGCCAGTTGGAATAAAAGAGCTGGCCATGGGCGCGCCAGGACACGATGGGCGGCTTTGTGGGGTCGTCGTCCGGGAAGTAGTGCTCCGGTACGGCGATGTCCAGACCCTTTTTCACGTCCCGGAAATACTCGGTGCTCAGGGTATCCGCGTCGTATTCCAGATGGCCAAAGACGAAGATCTGCCGCTTGTCCGGGGAGGCCGCCGCGAACACGCCCACCTCCGGGGACCGGGCCAGCAGCTCCAGCTCCTCGCAGGCGCGGATGTCGGCCTCCAGCACCTCGGTGTTTCGGGAGTGAGGGGCCATGAACACATCGTCGAAGCCCCGAAACAGGGGCAGCGTGCTGTCCAGCACATAGTGGGGATAGACGCCGAAAATCTTGTGGGGCGTGTTCCGCTTCTGGATGCCGTAGTGGTAGTACAGTCCCGCGTAAGCGCCCCAGCAGATATGCAGCGTGGAGTACACATGGGTTTTGGACCACTCCATGATCTCCATCAGCTCCGGCCAGTAGCTGACCTGTTCAAAGTCATAGTTCTCCACCGGCGCGCCGGTGATAATCATACCGTCATAGCGTGTGTCCTTGATGGCGTCAAAGGTGGTGTAAAAGGAGGAGAGGTACTCCATGCTGGTGTGGCGGCTGCTGTAGGAGCTGGTGTACATCAGATCCACATCCACCTGCAACGGCGTATTGGACAGCTTACGCATGAGCTGTATCTCGGTGACGATTTTGGTGGGCATCAGATTGAGGATCAGTACCCGCAGCGGACGGATGTCCTGGTGCAGCGCCCGGTATTCCGTCATAACGAATAGATTTTCACTCTCCAGCACAGCCCGCGCCGGGAGAGAATCAGAGACTTTGATGGGCATAAAGATCCCTCCTTGTTTCATTTATAGTAGCACAACCCGCGTGAAATCTCAATATAAAGTTCAAAT
>CAZBOR010000073.1:0-8886 GCA_964493585.1 uncultured Oscillospiraceae bacterium | reverse complement strand
TTCGGCGGCATCAATCTGGAGGACATCTCCGCGCCCCGCTGCTTTGAGATCGAGCGGAAGCTCAAGGCGTGCTGCGATATTCCCATCTTCCACGACGACCAGCACGGCACCGCAGTGGTGGTGCTCTCGGCCATGCTCAACGCGCTGAAGGTGGTGGGCAAGCGGCTGGACGAAATCAAGGTGGTCACATCCGGCGCGGGCGCCGCAGGCATCGCCATCATCCGGCTGCTGATCTCCATGGGCCTGAAAAACGTCGTCATGTGCGACCGCACCGGTGCCATCTATCAGGGCCGCGAGAATCTGAACCCCGCCAAGGAGGAAATCGCAGCCATCACCAACCGGGGTCTGGAACGCGGCTCCCTGGCCGACGTAATCCGCGGCGCGGACGTGTTTATCGGCGTGTCCTCTCCCGGCACCGTCACGCCGGAGATGGTCAAAACCATGGCCCCGGACCCGATTCTCTTTCCCATGGCAAATCCCACCCCGGAGATCATGCCCGATGCGGCTCTGGCCGCAGGCGCGGCCGTGGTGGGGACCGGGCGCAGCGATTTCCCCAACCAGATCAACAACGTGCTCGCCTTCCCCGGCATCTTCCGGGGTACATTCGATGTGCGCGCCAGCGACATCAACGACGAGATGAAGCTCGCGGCGGCCTATGCCCTGGCGGACCTGGTCGCCCCGGAGGAGCTTTCCAGGGACTATATCATCGTTCCCGCCTTTGACCCCAGAGTGGGTCCCGCTGTGGCCAAGGCCGTGGCCGAGGCCGCACGGCGCACCGGCGTGGCGCGCATCTGATACGAAACCGGTATCCGAGGTACCATCCATCTCCGGCATGATTTCGCAATAATCCGGGACGGCGGCCGGCGCCGCCGTCCTTTTGTGAGGTGAACCCCATGGCCCTGACCGACTCTGTCACGTCGCTGAAGGGCGTCGGCCCCGCCAAGGCCCTTCAGCTTGCGCGGCTCGGCATTACGACGCTGGAGGACCTGATCTCCTACTTCCCCAGGCAGTACGAGGACCGGACCCAGCTCGTTTCCCTGTCCCAGCTCCGGCCGGACACCCCCTGCTGCTTCACGGCCACGGTGACCTCCGTACCGCGGACCGCCTATATCCGCAAGGGCCTCAATTCCACCCGATGCACCGTGGCGGACCAGAGCGGCAAGGTCCGTGTCACCTGGTTCAACCAGCCCTGGATGAGCCGGAATCTCCAGGCCGGGCAGACCTATTGCTTCTATGGAACTCTCACCGGGGATGAGCGGGGCCATCAGGTGCTCAATCCGGCGGTGGAGCCGCTGGACGCGCCGCCCGGCGTCACCCGCTGCATCATCCCCGTCTATCCCCTCACCAAGGGTCTCACCTCCAAGGTCCTTCAGTCGCTGATCTTTCAGGCGCTGGAGCAGGAGCCTGTGCCGGAATATCTGCCGGAATATCTGCGATCCGGATACCCGTCCCTTCACTCTGCCTACCGGGAGGTCCACAGGCCCACCTCTATGGAGCGTCTGCATTCGGCCCGGCGGCATCTGGCGTTTGAGGAGTTCTTTCTCTACTCCCTGGGTCTGGCGCAGATGAAGACCAGAAGGGACCGGGACAGCCACTATCCCTGTCCAAAGCCCATTCCCCGGAGCTTCTACTCCAATCTGCCCTTTCCCCTGACCGCCGCCCAGAAGCGGTGCCTGGAGGAGATCTCCGGGGACCTCTCCTCCGGCCTTCCCATGAGCCGCCTGCTTCAGGGCGATGTGGGGTCCGGCAAAACCATGGTCGCCCTGGGCGCCATGCTCCAGGCGGTGGAAAACGGCTATCAGGCTGCGCTGATGGCGCCGACAGAGCTGCTGGCGATCCAGCACTACAACACCATTTCCTCCTTTTTGGAGCCGCTGGGGGTGTCCTGCGCCCTGGTAACCGGGTCTGTCTCCGGGGCGAAGCGGCGTCGGCTGCTGGACTATGTGGCCGTGGGCGCGGTGAAGGTGGTCATCGGCACCCACGCCCTGCTGACGGACACCACGGATTTTTACAATCTGGGTCTGGTAGTCATCGACGAGCAGCACCGCTTCGGGGTCCGGCAGCGGGCGGCTCTGGCCGCCAAGGGCAGCACGCCCCATATGCTGGTGCTGTCCGCCACACCCATTCCCAGGACCCTGGCGCTGATCCTCTACGGGGACCTGGACGTGTCCGTCATTGACGAGCTGCCGCCGGGCCGCAAGCCGGTGGACACCTTTCTGGTGACCAGCAGCTACCGTCCCCGGCTCTTGGGCTTTATCCGAAAGCAGGTCCAGGAGGGTCATCAGGTCTATGTGGTCTGCCCTGCCGTGGAGGAAAACGAGGTTACGGGCCTCACCGCCGCCGAGACCATGCAGCAGTCCCTGCAGGACACATTCCCGGACCTGCGGGTAGGTCTGGTCCACGGAAAGCTGCGAAGCGAGGCCAAGGACGCCGTGATGGGCCGGTTCTTAAACCGGGAAATCGACATTCTGGTGGCCACCACCGTTATTGAGGTGGGCGTGGATGTTCCAAACGCCACGCTGATGATCGTGGAGGACGCGGACCGCTTCGGTCTGAGCCAGCTCCACCAGCTCCGGGGCCGGGTGGGCCGGAACGCCGAGCAGTCCTACTGCGTCCTGGTGTCCGACAACAAAAACGCCGACACCCGAAAGCGCCTCAAGGCCCTGTGCGACACCAACGACGGCTTTCAGATCTCCCAGCAGGACCTGGACCTGCGGGGACCCGGCGACTTCTTCGGCCAGCGGCAGAGCGGTCTGCCCATGTTCAAAAGCGCCTCTCTGGCCGAGGACCTGTCCGTGCTGAAGGACGCCCAGACGGCGGCCCGGGAATTTCTCGCAGCCAAGCCGGACAGGAAGGACCCGGCCAACGAGCGCCTGTTCCGGCGCGTGGAGCAGCTCTTCTCCCACTCGGAGGACACGTTCAACTGAGCGCAAAATGAGAAGCAGCCGGCCCATTGGCGGAACTTTCCACACACCTTTTCCCTCCTGATGCATAGACTAAAGCAGTCTGCAACGTATCAGGAGGGATTTTTATGTGCGGAATCGCGGGCCAGCTTGCGCCGGGCGGACTGCCGCAGCGGGAAAAAGGCTTTTATGAACATATCTTGGGCACTATGGTCCGCCGGGGACCGGACCAGGAGGGAGTGTATCTGGACGGGGCCTGCGCGCTGCTCCACCGCCGCCTGTCGGTGATTGATCTGAGCCAGGGCCGCCAGCCCATGACCATCGGCCCCTATACCATGGTCTACAACGGAGAGCTGTACAACACAGCGGAGCTTCAAAGCGACCTGGCGGCGGAGGGCGTCGCCTGTCAGAGCCGCTCGGACACGGAGGTACTGCTGAGAGCCTACCTGACCTGGGGGCCCGATGCGACGAAACGGCTCAACGGCATCTTCGCCTTTGCCGTCTATGACCGGCGAAACCGAAGCGTGTTTTTCGCCAGGGACCCCATGGGCGTCAAGCCTCTGTTTTACGCCCGGAGAAAGGGCAGTCTGTTTTTCGCCTCAGAGCTGAAATCCCTGCTCTGCTTTCCGGAAATCGAGCCGGAGGTGGACGCCCGCGGTCTCTACGACCTGATGTTCCTGGGACCGGGCCGGACGCCGGGCTTCGGCGTGTTCCGGGATGTTCGGGAGCTGCTGCCCGGTCAGTGCGGATGCTTTGATGAACGCGGCCTGCGGCTCTGGTCCTACTGGTCCCTGGAGGATGGGGTCTGCCGGGACAGCTTTGACCAGTGCGCGGAAAAGACCCGGTTTCTGGTGGAGGACGCCATCCGGCGGCAGCTCGTATCCGACGTACCCCTGGGGGCCTTCCTCTCCGGCGGGCTGGACTCCTCCATTATCTCCGCTGTGGCGGCCAAAGAGCTGGGCGGCATCGACACCTTCTCCGTGGACTACCGGGACAACGACCGCTATTTTGAGGCCACCAGATTCCAGCCCAACTCCGACAACCACTATATCTCGGTCATGGAGCAGGCCATCGGCGCTAAGAGTCACCACATCGTTCTGGACACGGACGCCCTGGTCAGCGGGCTTTTTGAGGCGGCGGAGGCCAGGGACCTGCCCGGTATGGCGGACGTGGACAGCTCCATGCTCCTGCTGTGCCGGGAGGCCCGAAGTCAGGCCACCGTCATTCTCTCCGGGGAGTGCGCCGATGAGATATTCGGCGGCTACCCCTGGTACCGGGACCCGGAGATTCGGGACGCCAACGGCTTTCCCTGGGCGCAGACCACCGATTACCGGGCCTCCTTCCTGCGGCCGGAGCTGCTGCGCCGGCAGGACCCCGGGGAATTTGTCCACCAGCGGTACCGGGAGACTCTGGACACCGTGAATGCCCTGCCGGACCTGCCGCCGCCGGAGCTTCGCATGAAGGAGATGCTGGTGCTGAATCTCCGGTGGTTCATGCAGACGCTTTTGGACCGCAAGGACCGGATGGCCATGTGGTCCGGTCTGGAGATCCGCGTGCCATTCTGCGATAAGCGCATCGTAGAGTATCTCTACACGGTGCCATGGAGCTACAAGGACTATCAGGGCCGGGAAAAGGGCCTGCTGCGCCACGCCTTCCGGGACCTGCTGCCCGATGAGATCGTGGAGCGGAAGAAAAGCCCCTACCCCAAGACCTGGGACCCCGGGTATATGGCGGCGGTTTCCGATCTGCTGCGACAGGAGTTAGACGGGACCGCCTCTCCCCTGCTGGAGTTTCTTCAAAAGGACGCGCTGCTGGCGCTCTGCGGCGAAAACCGCAGTCTCCCCTGGTACGGCCAGCTTATGACCACGCCCCAGACCATCGCCTATTTCCTGCAAATGGCCCACTGGCTGCGGGTCAATCATGTGCGGGTCATCTATTGACGCCCGCACAACGTCAAGGGGCCGCCGCAGGCACGCGGCAGCCCCTTGGTGTAACCTATGAAAAAGCGGTTATGGATTACGGCGGCGGTTGTAAAACCGGGCCAGACCGCCCTCCGAGGTCTCCCGGTACTGATGGCCGAGATTGACCCCGGTCTCATACATGGCCTTGCACACCATGTCATAGCTGATATTTCTGCTGCCGCAGAGGAAGTAGCTGAGGTTGCAGGCGTTCATCGCCCGCATGGCCGCCACGGCGTTTCTCTCGATGCATGGGATCTGCACCAGGCCGCCGATGGGGTCGCAGGTCAGGCCCAGATGGTGCTCCATGGCCATCTCCGCCGCGTATTCCACCTGGTCCAGGCTCAGCCCGTACAGCTCCGAAATGGCCGCCGCCGCCATGGAGCAGGCGGTGCCGATCTCCGCCTGACAGCCACATTCCGCGCCGGAGATGGACGCATTTCGCTTGGTCAGGGCGCCGATGATCCCTGCGGTCCCCAGCGCGTGGACCACCTGCTCGTCAGAGCAGCCCCGCGTCTCCTGCACATACCGCAGCACCGCCGGCAGGACGCCGCAGGCGCCGCAGGTGGGCGCTGTCACGACGGTGCCGTTATCTGCGTTCTGCTCCGCCACCGCGTAGGCGTAGGAGCAGATGATCCGACATTCCCGCACCTGGGCCACCTCCGTGGAAAGCTCCTGCTCGTAGAGATGCTTCGCCTTGCGCTCCATTTTCAGGCCGCCGGGCAGAACTCCCGTGGCGTGGAGGCCCGCCTCAATGGACTGCTTCATAACCTCCCAGACCTGCCGCAGATACTCCCATATCTCAGGGCCCTCGTTCAGCTCCACATATTCGCTGAGCGTGTCGATATAGCGCCACTTGCAGAAGTCCGCGATCTCCGCAAAGGAGTTTTCGGGATAGACCTCCTCCGGGTCGTCCGTATCTCTGCCGGGGATGACAATATCGCCGCCGCCGACGGATTCCACCCGGAGATACCCCGTCTGCTCCTCTCCGTGAAACGCATAAAAGTCCAAGGTGTTGGGATGGGTGACGTCCGCCGGGCTGTCCTTCCGGAATACGATTTCCGTGTCCAGCGGCGAAAACACCTGCCGCAGCACCCGGTCGGTCCCGTGTCCCACGCCGGTCTTGCTCAGGGAGCCGAAGAGCTGCACCTGGATATGGTCCGCCTCCGGGTGCTCCCTGCGGAACAGCTCTGCGGCCCGCTCCGGCCCCATGGTGTGGGAGCTGGACGGACCCTTGCCGATTTTGTATATGTCGCGGATGGATTTCATAGAACGCCTCCTCGTGTCGGTGATATGGGGCCCTTTTTCTCTATTTTAGCACGGCATCGGATGGTTTACAAGCAAAGAAAATCTCCCCGCAGCCAAAGGCCGCAGGGAGAACTCTGTCAATCCAGCAGGGTCAGGAACCGCTCCAGCCGGTCCATTCCCTCCTTGATATTCTCCATGGAGGTGGCATAGCTCCAGCGGACGAAGTCCGGCGCGTCAAAGCCGCTGCCTGGGACCACCGCCACCATGCCCTTTTCCAGCAGCAGTCTGGCAAAGGTGTCGGAGCTGTCGATGACCTCCCCCTGGATGCTGCGGCCCAGGAGCCTGGTGATATTCATCATAATATAGAACGCGCCCTCCGGCGTCAGACAGCTCACGCCGTCAATGGCGTTGACGCGGGAGACCATGTAATTCCGCCGCTGCTCAAAGGCGCGGCGCATCTCCTCCACCTCCGTCTGGGGTCCCGTAAGGGCCTCCACCGCCGCCCACTGGGACAGGGTCGAGGGCGCCGCCGTGGAGTGGCTCACATAGTTGGCCATCACCTTGGTGATGTGGGCCGGAGCCAGGGAATAGCCGATCCGCCAGCCCGTCATGGCATAGGACTTGGACACGCCGTTGATGATGATGGTGCGTTCTTTCACATCCTCGCCAAGCGCCGCCAGGGATACAAACTTCCGTCCGTCATAAACCAGATTATAGTAGATCTCATCGGCAATAATATAGACGTCCCTGGCGATACATACATTTGCCAGCTCCCGCAGATCCTCCCGCGTGTACATCATGCCCGTGGGGTTGGAGGGGCTGTTGAACATGACGCACTTGGTCTTATCCGTGATGGCCGCGTCCAGCTCCTGGGGCGTGAGCTTGAACTCGTCGCACTCCTTGGTCTGGGCGATCACAGGTACGCCGCCGCACATGGCGACGATCTCGCTGTAGCTGACCCAATAGGGCGCGGGAATCACCACCTCGTCGCCGGGGTCCACCAGAGCGCGGACCGCCAGATAGACGTTATGCTTTGCACCGGACGCGATCAGCACATTCTCCGGCTGATAGCTGAGGCCGCAGTCCTCCTTCATGCGGTGGCACACCGCCTCCTTCAGTTCCACAATGCCGGAGGCCGCCGTGTATTTCGTCTTGTTCTCCCGGAGGGCCTGAATACAGGCCGCCTTAATATTGTCCGGCGTGGGAAAATCCGGCTCTCCCGCGCCAAAGCCCACCACGTCGATGCCCTGGGCCTTCATGCTTTTGAACATCGCGTCGATCGCCATCGTAGAGGACGCTTTCACCGCGGATGCAAGCTTAGACAGTGGTTTCATTCAAAATCGCTCCTTCATCATGCTCGAATATCGCATACGCTTCACACTGTGGCCCATTATATGACAGGCACGGCAAAAATGCAAGTCTTTTTTATTCTTTTTTCTGTTTTCACAAAAATAACGTTCCGTTTATGATGATTTGACGGGATTTTTGCAACAAAATTTCTCTATGATTCATTTTTGAATGAGCAAAAGCCGTGCTGCCACCCACTGTTTTCGCCGGTTTTCCCATGGAGGAGCCTCCCTGCAAAAACGGACGCGCCGCAGGCATTTCCTGCGGCGCGCGCATATTTTTCTGTCAGATCTTCTCGCAGATCAGCCTGCCCATTTCGACGGTGCCGATGGGGTCGCCCTGTCCGGCGATGTCTGCCGTGTGCCAGCCCTCGGCAAGCACCGCGTCCACCGCCCGCTCGATGGCATCCGCCTCGGCGGGAAGCCGGAAGGAGTAGCGCATCATCATCGCCACGGACAGAATGGTGGCGATCGGATTGGCCTGATCCTGCCCCGCAATATCCGGCGCGGAGCCGTGGATCGGCTCGTAGAGGCCCGGCGCCGTGTCGCCGATGGAGGCGGAGGGCAGCAGGCCGATGGAGCCTGTGACCATGGACGCCTCATCGGAGAGAATGTCGCCAAACATATTCTCCGTCACCACCACGTCAAACTGGCCGGGGTCCCGGACGAGCTGCATGGCGGTGTTGTCCACCAGCATATCGGCGTACTCCACATCGCTGTACTCCTCCGCCAGACGGTGCATGACGCTGCGCCACAGGCGGCTTGTCTCCAGCACGTTGGCCTTGTCCACCGATGTGACCTTCCTCCGGCGGAGCCGCGCCAGCTCAAAGGCCCGGCGGCCAATGCGCTCGATCTCCTTCTCCGAATAGGCCATCAGATCGGTACATTCCACGCCCCGGTCCGGCGTGTCATAGCGGTCCCGCTTGCCAAAGTAGATGCCGCCGGTCAGCTCCCGGACCATCATCAGGTCGATGCCCTTGTCCACCGTCTCCTTTTTCAGCGGAGAAGCGTCCGCCAGGGCGGGCCGCAGCGTGGCAGGCCGCAGGTTCGCGTACAGCCCCAGGGCCTTGCGGATGGCCAGAAGGCCCTTTTCCGGGCGGATGTCCGCCGGGCAGGAATCCCACTTGGGTCCGCCCACCGCCCCCAGCAGCACCGCGTCGCAGGCCCTGCATTTTTCCTCGGTGCCGTCCGGGAAGGGCTTGCCGCACGCGTCGATGGCGCAGCCGCCCAGCAGCACATCGGTATAGGTAAAGGTGTGTCCAAACCTTTCGCCGATCTTATTCAAAACCTTGACGGCCTCGTTTACCACTTCGGGGCCGATGCCGTCGCCGCGAATCAGCGCGATTTTATAATCCATTGTCGTTCCTCCATCCCAGAAATTGATATTTTCCCCTACAGCCACAGGCCCCAGTCGCCATAGTCAAACCTGCC
>CAZBOR010000072.1:0-9214 GCA_964493585.1 uncultured Oscillospiraceae bacterium | reverse complement strand
AAAATTTGTGCATTTCTTCTGCGATTGCCGTATCCGTTTCGGCTCCGCTTTCCGCGGGACCTGAGCAAAGTCCCGCCGTGAAGCGGCTTTCTTCACGGCGGGAGCCTTTTTCTTGGTGCCGGTCTGCGATCAAGCGCCCAAAAGCGCCGCTACTTCGCCAGAACCTTTTTCAGCTTGGCGAACCGGGGCAGGCCGTTTTGCTTCTGCATCTTGGTTTCGCCCTGAATCAGCGGCAGGGCGTAATCCACAAACGCCTGGGTGACGCCGTTGCCC
Organism: uncultured Oscillospiraceae bacterium; assembly: GCA_964493585.1. GTDB lineage: Bacteria > Bacillota > Clostridia > Oscillospirales > Oscillospiraceae > HGM13006. The sequence continues at coordinate 8,941 of CAZBOR010000072.1, read as the reverse complement.
TCGGAGTTGATCCACTCCAGCGGGACCTTCTTCTCGTAGTTGGCGCATTTCTCCAGGGGCAGCAGCTCGGTTTCCCAGGTGTAGGGGTCGCTGCTCAGGCGCTTAATGGCCACCATATATCCGGTCTTGCCGGAGGTGGCCGCCTCTACCGCGACACGGCCCACGGCCATGGCCTCCTCAATATCCGTCTGGGAGGCGCAGTGGGCGCCGCAGCGCTGCATCAGGCTCAGCTCGATGGCGCGGCTCTTGCAGTTGATGCGGGTCTTGAGCATACTCTCCAGCACCTGCGCCAGACCGCCCATCTGGGTGTGGCCGAAGGCGTCCTTGGCGGCTTCTCCCGCGTATTCGGAGATGAACTTGCCGTCCTTGTCGTGGATGCCCTCGGAGGCGGCGATAATGACCTTGCCCTTTTCCCGGTAGATCCGCTCGGCGTCGGCGTAGAACTTCTCGATGTCGAAGGGGATCTCCGGCAGGTATACCAGGTCGGGGCCCTCGCCGCTGGCGGAGGCCAGCGCCGCCGCGCCGGCCAGCCAGCCGGCGTTCCGCCCCATGATCTCAATGATGCAGATCATGCCCGTGTCATAGACCTTGGCGTCCAGGGAGACCTCCATGCAGGTGGTGGCGATATACTTGGCCGCGCTGCCATAGCCGGGGCAGTGATCCGTGCCGTAGAGGTCGTTGTCCACGGTCTTGGGAACGCCGATGACGTTGCACTCGTATCCGACGCTCTTGAGGTAGCGGCTGACCTTGGAGCAGGTGTCCATGGAGTCGTTTCCGCCGTTATAGAAGAAATAGCGGATGTCATACTTTTTGAAAATTTCCAGAATACGCTTGTAATCGGTGTCATCCGCCTCAGGGTCCTTGAGCTTATACCGCACGGAGCCCAGGGCAGAGGAGGGCGTATAGGGGAGCAGCGCCAGCTCCTGGGAGTCCTCCTCGTCAATGATATAGAGCTGGTCGTTCAGGACCCCCTTGATGCCGTGGGCCGCGCCATAGACCCTGGTGATATAGGGACTTTTCAGCGCCGCGTCGAACACGCCGTAGGCGCTGGCGTTGATGACGGACGTGGGGCCGCCGGACTGTCCGAAAATACACGCGCCGGAGAGGGGAGTTGACATAATTATTACCTCCTGTTGGTTGATCTATAGATACTATACCATTGTCCGGCGAATTACGCAAGTGTATAAAACCGCCTGTATCAAGGATTTCTCCGGCTTCTGACCGCAGCGCAAGAGAAGCCTTGCATTTTCCAAAAAGAAATGCTATACTGAAGATAATTTCAAACATAAGGAGCGTGTGATTATGCCTATCGTCACATCTACGGAAATGTTTAAGAAGGCCTATGACGGCGGATATGCCATCGGCGCCTTCAACGTCAACAATATGGAGATCATTCAGGGCATCACCGAGGCGGCAAGGGAGTGCAACGCCCCCGTGATCCTCCAGGTCTCCAAGGGCGCCAGAGCCTATGCGAACCGCACCTATCTGGTCAAGCTGGTGGAGGCTGCGGAGATCGAGACCAAGCTGCCCATCTGCCTGCATCTGGACCACGGCGATACCTTTGAAACCTGTAAATCCTGCATCGACGATGGTTTTACCTCCGTTATGATCGACGCCTCCTCCAAGCCCTTTGCGGAGAACATCGAGATCACCCGTCAGGTGGTAGAGTACGCCCATGCCCATGGTGTGGTGGTGGAGGCTGAGCTCGGCACCCTGGCCGGCGTGGAGGACGAGGTCAAGGTTTCCGCCGCAGATTCCTCCTACACCCGTCCGGAGGATGTGCAGGAGTTCGTGGAGAAAACCGGCTGCGATTCTCTGGCGATCGCCATCGGGACCTCCCATGGCGCCTATAAATTTACGCCCGCCCAGTGTACCCGCAACGAGAAGGGCATCCTGGTGCCGCCTCCGCTGCGCTTTGACATCCTGGAGGAGGTATCCCGCCGCCTGCCCGGATTCCCCATCGTGCTGCACGGCTCCTCCTCCGTACCCCAGGAGTATGTGAAGATGATAAACGACAACGGCGGAAAGATGCCCGACGCGGTCGGCATCCCGGAGGAACAGCTCCGAAAGGCCGCCTCCATGTCCGTCTGCAAAATCAACATCGACTCGGACCTGCGGCTGGCCATGACAGGCACCATCCGCCAGTATTTCAACCAGCATCCGGCGGATTTCGATCCCCGCCTGTATCTGAAGCCCGCCCGCGCCAATATCAAGGAGCTGGTCAAGCACAAGATCGTGGATGTGCTGGGCTGCGACAACAAGATTTAACGCTCAGGCAGGGGCGGGAGGGAATCCTCCCGCCCCTCAAAACTGACGGCAGGACCCGATCGGGTCCTGCCGCTTTTCGTTTTCCGGTATCACTCCAGCATATGCTGGCCGGTATACAGCTCGTAGTATCGTCCGCCCTGGGCCAACAGCTCCCTGTGGCTGCCGAACTCCACGATCTCTCCGCCTTCAATGACGCAGATCTTGTCGGAGTTTCGGACGGTGGAGAGCCGGTGGGCGATGATGAACACGGTCCGTCCCGCCATCAGGCCGTCCATACCTTTTTCGATTTCCTTTTCGGTCCGGGTGTCGATGGAGGAGGTGGCCTCGTCCATGATGAGCACCGGGGGCTTCGCCACGGCGGCGCGGGCAATATTCAGAAGCTGCCGCTGGCCCTGGGAGAGGCTGCCGCCGTCGCCGGTGATATAGGTTTCAAATCCGTCCGGCAGGGACATGATGAAGTTATAGGCGTTGGCGGTCCTGGCGGCCCGGATGCACTCGTCGTCCGTGGCGTTGAGGCGGCCGTAGCGGATGTTCTCCATGATGGTGCCGCTGAACAGATGGGTGTCCTGGAGGATGACCACCAGGCTCCGCCGCAGGTCGTCCTTGCGGATGTCCTTCACGTTGATGCCGTCGTAGAGGATGTTGCCCTCCTGCACATCGTAGAAGCGGTTGATGAGGTTGGTGATGGTGGTCTTGCCCGCGCCGGTGGAGCCGACGAACGCGATCTTCTGGCCCGGCTTGGCCTCCACGGACACGTGCTTCAGCACGGGCTTCCCCTCCACATAGTGGAAGGAAATATCCTGAATCTCCACATGGCCCTTGAGCGGCACCAGGCCGTTTTCCGTTTTCCAGGCCTCGCCGGTGCAGGTCAGCCAGTCGTCGATCTCCTCACCCTTCTGGTTGACGGGGACCATGGTGATGGTACCTTCGTCCACCTCAGGCTCGGAATCCATGACCGCGAAAATGCGCTCCGCGCCGGCCACGGCGCTCAGCAGCGTCACGATCTGGTTGGACACCTGGTTGATGGGCTGGGCCACCTGCTTGGTATAGGTCAGGAACACGCCCAGGGAGCCGATGGTAAAGGCCACACCGCCCACGCTGGAAACTCCGCCCACCACGAACAGTCCGCCAACCACCGCGGTAACGGCGTAGCAGATGCCCATGACCTGGTTCAGTATGGGCATGATAATCATACCCATATAGGTGGCGTCCATGGCATTGTCCCGGTATACCTGGTTCTTCTTGGTGAATTCTTCCTTGATCTCTTCCTCGTAGTTGAAGGCCTTGACCACCTTGATGCCCTCCACCATCTCCTCCACATAGGCGTTGACCTGGCCCAGAGCCTTCTGCTGCTTGCGGTAGAGCTGCTTGGACTTCTTGCTGATCTTGCGGACGATGATATAGTCCACCACCAGACAGGCCAGCGTAATCAGGAACAGGATATAGTTGAGATAGATCATCATGGCGACGGTGCCGACAAAGGTCAGCACGGAGGAAATCAGCATGGTGACGGTCTGCTCCATGGCCATCTGGACGTTGTCGGCGTCATTGGTGAAGCGGCTCATGATCTCGCCGTTGCCGTTGGCGTCGTAGTAGGAGATGGGCATCTCCTGGAGCTTGTCAAAGAGGTCCTTGCGGAGCTTGTTAATGGCCCGCTGGCTCAGGAAGCTCATCAGCAGGCCCTGGCCGTAGGACGCGGCCGCGCCCAGCAGATAGACCGCCAGCAGCTTCAGCAGCTCGCCGCCCAGAGCCAGCCAGCAGGAGGAGTTCCATGCCTCGCCGATATAGGGCACGATGTAGTCGTCGATCAGCGGCTTGAGGAAATAGCTGGCCGCCAGGTTTGCAAGGGTGGAAATGAGCATCATCACCAGCACCGCCACCAGCAGCAGCTTGTTGGAGACCACATAGTTCAGCAGCCGCAGCAGGGTTCCCTTGGTGTCCTTGGGCTTCCGGAAGTCCTTAGCGCCGCCGGGGCCGCGCTGTCCGCGCATGGAGCCGGTATAGCTGCCGTCCTCGTCGTCCTCTTCCTCTGCGGTCTTCTTCTTGGTATCCACAGCGGGCGCCGATTCCTTCTTCTTACGCATCCAGATCGCCCCCTTCCTGCTGAGATGCATAGATCTCCTGGTACACCCGGCAGCGGGCCATCAGCTCGTCGTGGGTCCCCATATCGTTGAGGGTACCGTCCTCCAGCACGATGATCTGGTCCGCGTACTGCACGGAGGAGATGCGCTGGGCCACCAGCAGCACCGTGGTATCCTTGTATTTGCTGTAGAAGGTCTCCCGGATCTTGGCCTCGGTCCCGGAGTCCACCGCCGAGGTGGAGTCGTCCAGGATCAGGATGGACGGATTTTTCAGCATGGCGCGGCCGATACACAGGCGCTGCTTCTGGCCGCCGGAGACATTGACGCCGCCCTGATCGATGGCCGTGTCCAGTCCCTCCGGGAACCGGGAGATGAACTCATAGGCCTGGGAGTCCTTGGTGACTTCCAGCAGCGTTTCATCGCTGGCGTCCGGGTCGCCCCACTGCAGATTGGACCGGATGGTGCCGGTAAAGAGCACGTTGTTCTGGAGCACCATGCCGATGCTCTGCCGCAGATGCCGCAGGTTGTAGTCCTTGACGTTCTTGCCGTCCACATAGACACTGCCGGAGGTGGTGTCGTAAAATCTGGGGATCAGGTTCGCCAGACTGGTCTTTCCCTCGCCGGTGGAGCCGACAATGGCCACGAAGGAGCCGGCGGGGATGGTAAAGCTGAGATCGTGCAGGATCATTCCCTTCCGGTCCGACTGGGGATAGCGGAAGGACACGTTCTCAAAGCGGATCTCGCCGCGGATGGGTTCCTCGGTCTCCGTATCGTTCTCGCTGTCGCGGATGTCCGGCTCGTGGTTCAGCACCTCGCAGACACGGTTGCCGCAGGCGCGGGCGCGGGTCAGGTTCATCAGCACCATGGAGAACATCATAACGCTCATAAGAATGTTGTTGATGTACGTGATAAAGGACAGGAGCTGTCCGGAGAGCAGGGAGCCGGCGCCAACCATATGGCCGCCGAACCAGTAGATAATCAGGGTCGTGGCGTACAGCACCATCATGGTACAGGGATTCATGACGCTCAGCCGGATCGTGGCGGAAATGGAGGTCCGCATCAAGTCGTCGTTGGACCGCTTGAACTTGGCCTTTTCGTGGTCCATCCGGACAAAGCTCTTGACCACGCGGATGGCGATGAGGTTCTCCTGCACCGAGGCGTTGAGGTTGTCGATTTTGGTCTGCATGACCTCAAAGAGATGGGTGGTCAGCTTCATGATGATGAGCACCACCGCCAGCAGCGTCGGGATCGCCACCACAAAGGTCATGCTGAGCTTCCAGTTCATCCGGAAGCAGATGAACATGGAGATGACGAGCAGCGAGGGCGCGCGAATCAGCACGCGGGTCAGTTCCATGGCCGTCTGCTGGAGCTGCTTGACATCCGTGGTGCAGCGCGTCACCAGGGAGGCGGTGGAAAACTTATCCACGTCGGCAAATGAGAAGGTCTGCACCTGCCGAAAAATCGCCTCCCGCAGATTGTAGCCAAAGCCCTGTGAGGCCTTTGCCGAGTATTTGGCCGCCAGGACGCCCACGACAATGCCGAGGGCCGCGACGACTACCATGATCCCGCCTATTAAAAACATATACTGCCGGTCGCCGTTGGCCACGCCCACGTCTACGATCCTGCCCATGAGATAGGGCAGCAGCAGTTCCGCGATGGCCTCTCCCACTACCAGCAGCGGGGCCAGGATGAAGTACTTTCTGTATTGCTGAATGTACCCCATCAGTTGTTTGAACATAGCCGGTATTCCTCCTAACTTTCTTGCTGGCTGGCCGAGATGGCGTCGAGATTGTCGATCATCCGCCGGTACAGCCCGGAGATGCGCTCCAGGTCCGCGTCGGAAAAGCCGCGGTACATACCATGGTCCAGCCGTTCAAAAACATCGTCGATGAGCATGGCGGCTCTCAGGCCCTTTTCCGTGATGGTGATGGGCTTGCAGCGCAGGTCCTCGGCGTTGGAGAGCTTTCGCACATAGCCGTCCCGTTCCATGGACTTGAGCGAAACCGTTACCGTTGCCGGGGAGACCCGCAGACGCCGGGCCAGCTCCTTCTGGGATTCTATGGTGCCGTCTTTTTGCTGCGCCAGGATGGTCAGAATCATAGGCTGCCCGATGTTCCCGATCCCCTGGCGGGCCAGCAGATTCTCCACCGCCGCGGCGTGCTTGCGCTGGAGCGCGTGAAAAAGCTGCTCTGGGCTGCCCTCCAAAAAACGAACACCCAAATGGCTTACCTCCTTTGTGGCTGTAATGCACAAATCATTTGCATACAATAGTTTGCATACAAATGATTTGTATATGAAATAATACATTCTACAGATGGAAATGTCAAGGGATTTTTTTGTTTTTGTGAAAAATTTAACCTTCTAACTATTTGACAGCTAACAAATTGTATACTTTGACTGTTTGAATGCTAATTGTAAACCAATTCCGCGCCGCAGCAGGTTGACATTCCGCTGTATTTTGCTATAATGGACCGCAGAAAGGACGTGTTTTCCATGACACAAACCCGGAAGAAACCATTTCTCACCACCTACGCCCTGTGCTGTACGGCCCTGGGTGCGGCGCTGATGGCCGTCTGCGCCTGGATCTCCATTCCCGCAACGGTCCCCTTCACCTTACAGACCTTCGCCGTGTTTCTGGTGACGGGGCTGCTGGGACTGAAATGCGGCACGCTGTCGGTGCTGGTGTACCTGCTGCTGGGCGCCGTGGGTCTGCCGGTGTTCGCGGGCTTTCAGGGCGGCGTCGGCTCCCTGCTGGGCGTCACCGGCGGCTATCTCATCGGCTTTCTCTTCACTGCCCTGACGGTGGGCCTGATGACAAAATACCTGGGCCGCAGCCTGATGGTGCTCATCGGCTCCATGGTGCTGGGCCTGGTCCTGTGCTATGCCTTTGGGTCGGCGTGGTTCCTGGCGCTCTACACCCGGTCCGCCGGGGCCATCACCATCGCATCGGTCCTGTCCACGTGCGTGCTCCCCTTCCTGATCCCGGATGCGGTGAAGATCGCGCTGGCGGTGATCCTGGTGAAGCGGCTGGAAAAGGTCATAAGGCTGTAAGGAAACTGTGCGTGCCGGATTTCGGCACGCACAGTTATGTCTCCGAGGAGCGTCGATCCTATCTCAAAGGTCCACGCCGCGGCTGTCAAAGGCCGAGGCGGGCAGCACATCCGCCAGCTCCACCAGGGTGTGGTCGATGCCGCCGGAGTAGTCCGGGAGCCGGACGTGGGAGCGCATCACCAGGTCGCCGCCGGTCCGGAGCTTCAGGGCGATATGGACCTTGGTGCCGATCCCCTCCTGGGATTCCAGCAGGAGCTGGCCCTCGTGGGCCTTGACAATGCGCTTGACGATGGGCAGGCCCAGGCCAACGCCCCAGCGTGGGTCCGGGAGCTGTCCCCGATGCTCGCTGCGGGAGAACACCGTGTCCATCTGGTCCGGCGGAATACCGCAGCCCCGGTCCTCCACCGTGATCCAGGCCCGCCGGCCCCGCTTCCGCAGCTGCACCATCACGGGTCCCTGGGGCTGGGAAAACTTGATGGCGTTGGAGATCAGGTTCAGCAGCGCCCGCTCCATCTGGTCGCAGTCCAGGCTGCATGGGATACGCTCCGATGGCCCTTGATAGGTGAGCGGGCCGTACACCGGCGCGATCCGGCCCACCAGGCTCTGGAGCCAGGTCCCCAGGTCGATCTGGCTCAGGTGCAGCGTAGGCTCCGGGCGGCTGCAGAGCTGCAGATTTCCGGTCACGCGCAAAATGGCATAGAGACTGCGGTTCAGCTCCGCCGCATGGTCCAGGACATGGGGCGTCTGCTCCAGCAGGGGCAGGAGCTTCGGCGTCAGGGCCAGCACAGAGGTCAGGGGCGCGCGGATGCCGTCGGCAACGGCCTGCATGGCGGCCTGCTCCCACGGATGGTCCTCCTCCACCGCCGTCAGCAGCCGATAGCCCTGGCAGTCCGCCACGGTCACATCGCACGGGGGCGCGTCCACGGGGAACAGCAGGCAGCCGCCGGAAAAGCTCCGGTACTGCTCCACCGCCGGCCCCAGAAGCGTTTCCGCCGCGACGCCCTCCTGGGCCGTGGGAAACAGCCGCCGGGCCCGGTCGGACGCGGCCACCAGGACCTCGCCGTCAAACAGAAGCTGTGCCGCGGAGGTCAGATGCAATAGCTGACGTATGGTTTCCAGATTTGAATGTTCCAAGGTATTCCCTCCGCTCTGACAGTCGTGATACTAGCATCTCCAGCCGGGGAAAAATCAAGCGCTGTAATTTATGGAACCGGGCATAGAACGATGATACCCCATGGACCGGGAAAAAACAACTGTCGATTTGCGTAATATTTTGTTGAAAATTTGTATATAATGTTACTCCGAAAAATATCGGGTCCCGCGCGGGGCGCCGTCCGCAGGAGGGTCCGGCGGAGCTTTGGGGACAGTGCAATCTATGCCTGCGGCGGGCGGAGCGTTACGCTCTCAGGGCCGGCGCTCCGTATTGTACCGCGACGGCTTTTCCCGGTCCGCCTAGGATAGCATAAAAGGGGACCGCTGCGCCTCTGGCAGCGGTCCCCGCGATGGAATTTACAATTAAATGTTGTTTGCCGCCATAAAGG
>CAZBOR010000071.1:2941-9587 GCA_964493585.1 uncultured Oscillospiraceae bacterium | reverse complement strand
AGAGCGCTTACTATGCCGAGGCCCTGGAGCTGCTTTCACAGGATGCTTCCGAGGGGCTGCGCTATGAGGAGTTGTCCTTTGAACGAACGTGACAAAGCGTATGCGGGAACAGGACGGGAACCAAATCAGGAGCCATACCCCATGCGGTATCATACCCGCGTGGAGAGCGCGCGCGAAATTCGGGATACTACCAGGGAAGCACGGGCCGGATGCTGTTTGACGGCTTGAGGCGCTCATCTGTGCAGCGATTTATAGTGCCGACAGCGGCAAACGTGCTAGGGCGGAAACTTGCCAAAGCGGAATAATCCCCCGGCGAATCGGAATTGAAGCGTTCCCGGTTTTCCTGTACAATGATATCCAGAAATCATATTTGTATCAGGAGCGTGACGATATGAGCAAGTTGTACGCAGGCGCCGGGAAAGCGGAGATTTGTTTGCCGGAAGTCTTTGCCCCGAATCGGGAGGGATTTACAAAACGGCTGGATCCTCTGTATGTTCGGGTCATTTTGCTCCGGGGGGATGATTCCGCTTCTGCCGCAGTTGTGTCCCTGGAGCTGACATCTCTGATGAGCGGCAGTGAGACGCTCAAGGAGCGGGTCAGGGGAATCACCGGAGCGGAACACGTATGGATCACGGTGAGCCATACATTCTCTGCGCCGCATATTGGGATCGCGGATGGGCAGGACGCCGGTCCCGGCGTTCCCGGCGGACCGCCGCCCATGTCTCCGGAGGAGCGGGCGGAGCAGGCCCGTCAGACAGAGGCCCTTCTCTCCGCTGTGGACGCTGCGGCAAACCAAGCGGTAGGATCGCTTTCGGAGGCTGTTATGTACAGCGCATACGGCAGAAGTACGGTCAACACCGGCCGGGACGTGGAGACGAAAGACGGTTGGTGGCTGGCGGAGGGCAGCGACGCCTATGCCGACCACACCCTTCCCGTCGTGTTTTTTGAGACCCCGGAGAACGCGCCCATCGCGGTGCTTTATAACTTCCCGGTGCAGTCTTCGGTGCTGGACCACGCGGTCATGCCGGACGGCGGTTTTGCGGTCTCCGGAGATCTGGCCGGACGGGCCTCGGCGTATCTGGAGGAGAAATATCCCGTGGCACTGTTCCTCTGCGGCGCTGCCGGTGATCAGGCGCCGCGGCAGAAGGCCAGTGCGGACCTGCTTCAGCCGGACGGAACGCTCCGGCATATGGAGCGCGGCGCGGAGGGGATCGCCATTAAAAATGCGCTGGGAGAGGAGCTGGCCGCGGCTGTTCTGGCGGCCCGGATAGGGGCCATACAGCAAACCGCTGCGGTCAGGATCTCCTCAATCAATCGCCTGTTCTCGGTCCCTGCCAAGGTGATGCCGGACCGCAGGGAGATCAGCGCCCGGAAGGTCCCGGACTACAGGGAGAATGGAACCACGCAGAGTAATGTGGAGCTGCTTCGGATCGGCAGCCTGGCGCTCATCGGTGTGAAGCCGGAGCTCAGTGCCTCCATCGGCGCACTCATCCGGAATGGGTCCCCCTTCCCCTGTACGATGGTGGCTACGATGGTCAACGGCGGAGCCAAATACATGGCCGACCGAGAGGGCTTCGACCACATCAGCTATGCCGCGCAGAACAGTCCCTTTGGCCGCGGGGCGGCGGAATTGCTGGGGCAGCAGGCGCTGACGATGCTGAACGCCATGTGGGACGAACCATAAAATTGCCCGGAGCAGATCGCCTGCTCCGGGTTTGTCATTCTTCCGTATCCACCGTCTGCGCTTGCAGGAACGCTAAGAATTGCTGCAACTCCTTTCGCCCTTCGGCCTCCTTGGAATAGACCAGGTTGATCTCCGTGGTGATAGCCGGCGTAATGTCCACAATCACCACATTTGGATTTTTCAGGGTAGCGATGGGCCGCTTGGTGAGCAGCGCCACCCCGGCGCCACGGCCCACCATGTTCACAATATTGTCGCCGCGGGAGCCGGTATAGGTCACATGGGGCGTAAAGCCGGCCTTTTCACAGGCGTCCATGCACATTTCGTACATAAACGAGGCGTTTTTCAGCAGTAAAAAGGACTCGTCACAGAGCTGGGTCAAATGAATGTGCTTTTCGACCGCCAGCGGATGGTTCTTGTGCAGCACGGCGCACAGGGTGTCAAAGGTGTAGCTGACGTGCTTGAGCGACTTGTCCACCAGTTGGGCGTTTTCCCGCACGAAGGCACAGTCCAGCTTTCCCTGATGGATGTAAGCGCAGGACTCGGCGGATTCCAGCTCTTCCACATGGAGGATCAGATTCGGCTGACAGGTCTGGAACTCTGCCAGCAAATCTGTGATCCGGTAGGGCATCATAGACGGGATGGAGCCGATTTTCAATGTGGAGGCCGAGGATTTTCGGTGGGCCTCCTGTAAGGCCAGGTACTCCTTGTGCAGCATTGCGATCTGCTCGGCGTAGGGAAGGTACAGCTTTCCGTACTCGGACAGAATGACCTTGCGCTTGGTTTCCCGCTCAAATAGCTCCACGCCCAGATCGCTCTCCAGCGTTTTCATGTGCTTGGACAGGGAGGACTGGGACAGAAACAGCCTGTTCGCCGCCTCCGAGAATTTTCCGGCATTGATGAGCTCTACAAATTCCAGAACATATTTGAGTTCCATACCGTTGCCCCCTTTTGGATTCCTTACGTTGAGTATACTCTTTTTGGGAATAGTTTTCAAGTTATTCAGAAACAGAATAATCTTGTCCGCAAATCGAATTGAACGGCGTGAAAATTTCGGTAAAATAAAAGGCAGAATAAATGAAAAGGAGAGGGTCTCATGATCGTTGACGCGAATCTCTACTGGGTACCGGAGGCGTTGTTTACAGACAAAAAGCTTCGGGCGCAGTTCTTATCGCCCGTTTCGGATCGCACTGCGGCCACCGGATACTACGGATATATGCACGAAAATGCCGCAGGACAGCGGGAGCTTGCCTTTGAAAAGCCTGTGGGCTGCCAGAATCTCAATTACATCCAGGGGGAGTACCGCACGGATATTCAGCTTCGGGATATGGACGCCGCAGGCGTTGATAAGGCGGTGCTGAAAACGCCTTGCTGCCAGGAGTGGATGGATTTGGAAATGTGCCGAATCTTTAACGACGGCATGGCTGCCCAGGCGGCGGAGAGTGGAGGGCGTTTGGCTGCGTTGGCGGTCGTTCCGCCGTTCCTGACGGATGAGGTCCGGGCAGAGCTGGATCGCTGCCTGGATGAACTGGGAATGCACGGGGTCCAGCTCAGCGCTCACTATGGGGACAAATATCTGGACGATGAGGCATTTGCACCGCTGCTGACATATCTGAATGAACGGAAGCTGACGGCCTATGTACACCACACGCCGCTGCCGGTACAGTACGATGCGCTGCTCAGCTACACCAGCCTGCGGCGATCCTACGGCCGCTGCGTGGATCAGACCACGGCGGTCTGCCGGGAGCTGTACAGCAATATGTTTGAAAAGTATCCCCATGTGAGGCTGGTACACTCCATGCTGGGCGGCGGATTCTTTGCGATTGCGCCCATGATGATGCCCCACGGAGCTTCCTCCGGGGATAAGTCCGGGCGGTTTGCCAACGCCAACGGCAATGTGGAGCGGCAGCTGCGGGAGAATATCTACTTTGAGATGTCCCATGCCCAGCCCTGGGGCAAGGCGCAGCTGGAGTGCGCGGTGAAGGCGCTGGGCGCCGACCACATCCTGTTCGGTTCCTCCTATCCCGTGAAGAAGGAGTGGCTGCTGGATGGTCCGGCGTTTGTGCGGAGCCTGGACATCCCGGAGGAAGAAAAGAACCTGCTCCTGGGCGGAAATGCTGAAAAACTCTATCATCTGTAAGGAGGATGTTACGATGATCCTGAATGTCAAAAAACCGGAATTGAGTCCGGAGGAGCGGTCCTTGTCCATCTCCAGGTATTACGATGTGCCGTTCCATGCGCTGGATCCGGTGCGGATGCAGATCTTGAACGCCGGACCCATCGACCCGAAGTGTATCACGCCGCCGGAGCGCATCACAGACCTGCTGCGGCTGGAGGGGTATGTACCGGGCTCCGATTACGGCTACTGTATGCTGGACAATGGCGCGGGATTTGTAGCCACCTACAATGTGTTCCACAACTGCACCATGGAGATGCTGAAATGGTGGTTCCCCTGGATGAACACTAAGGCCGCCAATCAACCGGAGGGAAAGGGGAATATCAAATACAAGGTATGGTGTCCCTACGGCCACTTTGACCACGGCGTGGCTGCCGACGGGAATGGTGTGGTAGGTCCCAGGGCCGCAGAAGCGCTGGACCTGACCCTGGAGGGCGACCCGGTGGACAACATCTATATGCACGATGTGGACCCGCTGACGCTGGGCCTGAGCTCAGAACAGAAAGCGCGTTTGGACGAGGCGGGCGTCATGTACGGCACGTCCTATGAGACCTTTGATTATCCCGGAATGCACCTGTGCATGAGCATGATGCGGCCCTGTCCCACCGGCGGCATTGAGGCCTTTGGCCGGGAGTGGATGGGCTATGGCGTCAAAGACGGAAAAATCGTCCGGGAGCCGAGCACCCCTGTGGACGAGGCGTTCCTCAAGAAGGTCATGATCCACTGCTCCTGCGAAATGCAGCATCTGGATCAGATCCTGCCGGCACTTTACGCCGAGTACAAGGACACCCCGGCGGATGCGCCGCTGTGATCTGATAGCGGGTGCCGGCCCGGCACCGGCAGTCAGAGTCTGTGCGCGCCGGACGGATAATATTAACACAATAGACAGCTACAGGCCCCCGGTGATCCGGGGGCCTGTGTGTTGGCGCTTTGTGTATTATCGGGTCAGATAGCGGTCATAAGCCGCCTGATACTGGGCGATGATTTCGTCCAGGCCCATGCTCTCGATCTGAGAGACAAAGTCGTTCCACCACGATTCGGTGAGCTCCGTGGCGCCGACAACGACTTTGCTGAGATTCTCAGAAGCGTAGGTGGATATATCGCCGGCGTACTGGCCTACGATCTCCTGCTCATCTTCGGTGAGGGACAGGCTCGATGTGTTCAGATAGTAGTCGGAATCCCGGCGGGCCACCCAGGCGTCGATGGCGTCCAGCGCTGTGGCGGTCTGGAACACGATGCTGGCATAGGGGTCCTGCACAAAGGCAAAGCGGCTCTGGAGCGCGTAGATGCCGATGGCGTTGGCGGGAACGATGTTAAATTCCGTATCCTTCCAGATGAGCTCCGTGTACTGACGGTTGCCGTCGGAATCCCAATACCAGGTCAGGCCCTCTTCACCGTAGTTGCCGGTGTTGATGCCGTCATCGGTATAGAACCAGTCCAGCAGACGGCAGGCGGCTTCGGGGTTTTTGCAGTCGGTGGAGATGGTGATAGCGCTGCCGGTCTTGACTTTCATGGGCTCCATGAAATGGGTCTTGTCACCCTCGTTCATGACAATATCGCCCACGCCCAGCAGGTCAAAGCCTTCGACCTCAGCGTTGTCCAGGAAGTCGGCATAGTGAACGCTGCCGCCCTCGAACATGGCCAGATTGCCGGAGTAGATGGAAGATGTGAAGATCTGGTCGTGGGGAGCACCGGTGATGGACATGACATCCTCGTCGATGTAGCCCTTCTGATACCACTCAGCCAGCTTGGCCAGGTAGTCATAGGCGGTGTCAGCCTGATAGGCAGATTTGACCTCGTTGCCCACATGGTACAGGGCCATATCGGTGAGGCCCGGAATGTCATAAGCACCGGCGTGGATGCTCAGCAGGCTTTCGCCGTTGGCGCCGATGACCTGCTCCAGACCGTCATTCTTACAGGCGGCGAAGAACGCTTCAAAGTCCTCCATGGTTTCCGGAACATCCATGCCGTACTTCTCCAGCAGATCCTTTCGCATCCACTGGCCCATTTCCACGATGTCGCTCATGTTCAGCAGGTATGTGGCCAGATGACGGCCCTCATCGTCCTTGGTCTCGCGGCCATAGACCTCGTCAAACTCCAGCCATGCGGAGTAGTTGGGCATATATTCGTCCATGTAGTCGTCCAGCTCGATGATGATCTCCTGGGTGAACAGGTCAGAAGGGGTGGTGACAACAGATGTACCCATGGCAGGGACAAAGATGATGTCGCTGTAGTCACCGGATGCGATCATCAGATTGAACTGATCGGTCATGGTGTCCTCAGAGATGGAGACAAAGCTCAGGTCGATGCCGGTGGCGTCCTGCACATGGTTCCAGGCCCGGAGAGACCCAAAGCCATCGATCCAGTTGGTCAGGTTGCCGTTCAGAACCGCCCACATCTCCAGCTCCACGCCTTCCTCATCGATGGGGTAGTCATAGGCTACGCCTCGAATGGACAGCTCGTTTCCGTCCGCGTCGTAGTTCTTCTCAGGGCCGGGCATCAGACCGGCGGCGATCTGCTCCGCGTCCATCTCATGGATCTTCTGGATCATCTCCAGACTGTCCTCGCTGAGATCGTAGGGGTTGTCCGGGTCGCTGGCATCCACCACGTCGTCCGCATCTGCGGCAGCGTGGGATACCTCTACCGGTCCGACGGGTTCCGCTGCGCCGGCGGGTTCTTCCTCGGGAGCGGGTTCCTCTGCCGGCTCGACGGATCCCTCCGCCGCCTCCGCAGGCGCAGTCGCGCTCTCAGCGGATGACGCCGGCTCAGCGCTGCTGGTGGCCCCGGAG
>CAZBOR010000071.1:0-2841 GCA_964493585.1 uncultured Oscillospiraceae bacterium | reverse complement strand
CGCAGTCGCGCTCTCAGCGGATGACGCCGGCTCAGCGCTGCTGGTGGCCCCGGAGCCGCAGGCGGCAAACAGGGAAATCAGCATGGCCAGTGCCAGAAGCATTGCAAATGTCCGTTTCATTATTTCATGTACCTCCTTTTAGTTTTCCTGCGCGGCAAGACACAGAATTACTATGATGATTACATTATGCACAGAATGACGGATT
The DNA here is from genome assembly GCA_964493585.1 of uncultured Oscillospiraceae bacterium. GTDB lineage: Bacteria > Bacillota > Clostridia > Oscillospirales > Oscillospiraceae > HGM13006. Next base: position 2,636 of record CAZBOR010000071.1, on the reverse strand, counting down.
TGTTCAATTCAATTTTCCCACAAGATTATTCCCTATTGGAAAAATCCTGATGTGGAATTGAATTGACCCGGCACCGCAAAAACAACTATAATACAGGCAGAACATGAAACGCGAAAGCGAGGGTAAGCACATGGATTATTACAATTATAAAATGGTGAACCGCTATGAGCAGGTGGAGCTGTTCTCGGAGTCTGAGTATCAGCGCCGCATCCGGGGCGTTCGGGAGATCATGAAGCAGCGAAACGTGGACGTGGCGCTGTTTCTTGAGTGCGCCGAAGAGACCTACGACCACTGGCTGACGGGACGCCGGTTCCTGGACTATGTCATTGTTCCGGCCCAGGGAGAATGCACGGCGGTACTCTATCGGGAGTTTGACGAGTCCGGGTGCGCTCCGGCGGAGACGGTGGACTTTTCGCGCTACAGTCTACAGCGAGAGCCGGCAGCCCGTCCCTGCGGGGAGATGCGGTTTATCAACCGTCTGCCCGACGAAAAGATCGCGGACATCGTGGCCGCCGGGAAGCCCAGCCGCATCGGATTGATCCTGCCGGACCACATGAATGCGGCGTTGTTCGACGGACTGACTGCAAAGCTGCCCAAGGCGGAGTTTGCGGATATTACATTGGATGTGGCCCTGTTCAAGGCAGTCAAAAGCGAGGAGGAGATCTTCGCCATTCAGCAGTCCGCCTATGTACAGCGGAAAATTTTTGAGGCGCTGCCCCAGATGATCCGTCCCGGCGGCACCGTGGCGGAGGTCAACAAGGAAATCAACTATTATCTCAGCGAGCTGGGCTCCTCCGGCTGCTGCCACGGCGGTATGCAGAACAAGGGCAATATGGATACCCCTGCCGTGGGTATGGGCGGGAAGGACCCCAATGCTCCCATTCAATACGGCGACCGGATGTTCTGTATGTTCGAGGCCAACGGTCCCGGCCATCAGCACTATGCCTTTGGCCGCCATTTTGTGATGGGCGAGCCCTCGCCCGGCTTTGCAAAGGCAGTGGAGATCGCCATCAAGACGCACCAGTATGCTGTGGCCCTGATGAAGCCCGACAGCCTGACCCTGGCACAGATCGCGGTAAAGACCCGGAAATACTGCAACAAGCTGGGCTACACCCTCATGGAGCGGGTGGGATGGAACTGGATGCACAGCATGGGGGCGTACTATTATGAGCAGTACTCCCTGGAGGACTATTCGGAGGACACGCCGCTGCGGAGCAATATCCTGCTGCACTGCCATCCCGTGACCTACCGCTCCTACCCGGAGATCGATCCGAACATCCGGGAGGACCAGATGATCCTCAACACCTATCTCATCACCGATGATGGCGCCCGGGATCTGGTGGGCGTGCCCCTGGACCTGGTGGTCCTGCACTGAGAAAGGAGCCCGTTATGAATGAATTGATGATGACCCGCCGTGCGGCGCTGCAAACCCTGATGGCGGACAACGATCTGACCCATATCCTTGTGCTGACCCCCGGCATGGGCAACGTGGACTGCTGGCTGTTTGCCGACGGAAATCTGCCGACGCCCGCGCCCTTCAACCGCAACAGCGCCTTTCTGATTCCCGTGGAAGGAGAAATTCTCCGGCTCTGCCAGACCACGACGCATCCCACAGATCGGGCCCAGTATGTGCGCTTTGAGGACGCGGGCCTGGACGCGGTTCTGTCAGACGCCACGGTGGGCGTGGTCCATCCGGAGACCATGAAAAAGAACGTCCGGGACTATCTGAACGATATATGCCCCAATGCCAAGCTGGTGGACATCACGGCGGAATTTGAGGCTGTCAAAGCGAAAAAATCGGCTGCGGAAGGGAAGCTGCTCCAAAAGGCCGCCGCCGAGTATGACCGGCTGTTTACCGCCATGCCGCTGATGCTTCGGCCGGAGCGGCTGGAGAAGGAAGTCGTCAACGAAATTCGCCAGCGGCTGAATTGGCAGGGCGCTGAGAGCGAGACGCCGGGCTTCCACAATATGGTGGAACTGACCTCCGCACCGGATGGCGGCGCTTCCGCCCGGGAGCCGATGCAGTGGCCGGGCAGGCGGCTAGAGGTGGGAGATCGGGTCAATGTGACTGTGCGCGGCTATATAGACGGTGTCTGCGCCACCCTGGGCCGCAGCTTTGTGCTGGGGGAGCCCTCGGAAGAGGCGGAACGGTACTGGAATCTGGCACTGGAGGCCCAGACGCTGGCCGCGTCTCTGGCGAAGCCCGGCGCGACGCTGGGACAGATCGCGGAGCGGGTCAACGGATTTTTCCGGGAAAAGGGACTTCCCGCCGATACGTCCGGCTGGATCCACGGGCTGGGAACCTCTGTCTATGAGGCCCCCAGAAATATCGACGCAAGCCGGGACCTGCCCCTTCAGGCAAACATGGTGCTCTCCATCGGTCCGGCAGTGCATCCGGAGGGCAAGGATGCGTATCGCTGTGTGGACGCTTTTGTGGTGACGGAAACAGGTGCTGTTCGGCTCTCGACCACCGGACAGACCCTGCGGCAGCTTTGATGACGGAGGGAAGCGTCATGAAATCACAGTATAAAATCGGCGCGGCCAAAGAAAAAATCGTCATTACGGACGATATGTTCCCCTTTGGCTTTGGGCGGGGGATGGCCTTCACGGGCCTCCATGACGACCTGTATGTCCGG
>CAZBOR010000070.1:2330-9623 GCA_964493585.1 uncultured Oscillospiraceae bacterium | reverse complement strand
TGGCGGCAGTGGATGCTCCGCGTCAGGGAGCAGGCCCATGCCTGGAAGGACTATGCCCTGACGCTGCTGAAGTGGGTGCTGTTCTCTGTGGCGGTGGGCGTGACCGTTGGGGCCGTAGGCGCGGTGTTCCACATGGCCATCGACCGGGGGACGGCGCTGCGGGAGGCCCACGGGTGGCTCCTGTATCTGCTGCCCCTGGCGGGTCTGGTGATCGTGTGGAGCTATCATGTGACGGGCATGAGCGACGACAAGGGGACCGAGTACATTATCGGCGCGGTCCGCGAGGGCCGGATTTTGCGTATCCGCACAGCCCCGCTGATTTTCCTGGGGACCGTGCTGACCCATCTGACCGGCGGCAGCGCCGGTCGGGAGGGAGCCGCCCTCCAGCTTGGCGGCTCCATGTCCAACTTCATCGGGCGGCTCATCCATCTGGACGAAAAGGACGACCGGATCATCACCATGTGCGGCATGGCGGCGGGCTTTTCCGCGCTGTTCGGCACGCCTCTGGCGGCGGCCATTATGGCCATGGAGGTGGTCAGCGTTGGGGTCATGTACTACGCGGCCATTGTACCCTGCGTGCTGTCGGCGCTGATCGCCCAGCAGGTGGCGCTGGCCCTGGGCGTGGAGCCGACGGCCTTTTCTGTGGCGTCGGTCCCGTCTATGGGTCCGGTGACGCTTTTGCAGCTTGTGGCGCTGGGAGCGATGGCGGCCCTGGTGGCGGTGCTGTTCTGCGCTGTCATGCACCTGGCGCCGAAATTCTATGGGAAGCTCACAAAAAATCCCTATATTCGGGCGGCGCTGGGCGGTGTGCTGGTGGTGCTGCTGAGCCTGCTGCTGGGACGGGACTACAACGGCGCGGGAGTCGGCGTCATTCAAAGCGCGCTGGACGGTCAAGCCCGGCCGGAGGCATTTTTCCTGAAAATGCTATTTACGGCCCTGACCCTGGCGGCCGGCTTCAAGGGCGGCGAGATCGTCCCGGCCTTTTTCTGCGGAGCCACCTTCGGCTGCTTTTACGGGGCGCTGCTGGGCCTGCCGGCCTCCTTCGCGGCGGCGGCGGGCATGGTTTCCGTGTTCTGCGGCGTGACCAACTGCCCCCTGACCTCCATTCTCCTGAGCTATGAGCTGTTCGGCGGCGAGGGCCTGCCCCTCTATGCCCTGTGCTGCGCGGTGAGCTATATGCTCTCCGGCTACAGCGGATTGTACCACGCTCAGAAGATCGTCTACTCCAAGCTGCGCCCGGAGTATATCAACCGGGAGACCCATTGAGTGGAGGAACAAATATGACAAACCGTGAAATGCTCGACATTGCTCTGCGGCAGTCCGCCATTGACCTGAATTGCCGACCGGAGGACTTTTTCTGCGGAGAGACGAAGGTCGTCCGCTCCCAGCCCCATCCGAAGGCAAGAAAATATTTGAAATTGCCCTTTGACTGCAATCTGGTGTTTTACGGCGGCAATATCGTGGCCTCGGTCAGCGTGGCGGCGGAGCCGCTTGTGCGGGAGTATCTCAGTCAGGGGGAACCCTACTCCTGCTTTGAAACGCCGCGTATCCATGCGCTGGATGATAAATTGCTGTCCCTGGGCCTGCGGACAAAGCACATGGCGGAGTATTTCCTGCCGGACGTGACGGCCTTGAAGGAGTTGCCCTGTCCGTTTCCGCTGCGCCTACTGGGGCCGGAGGACTTTACGGAACTGTACCGCCCGGCGTGGAGCAACGCCCTGTGCGCGGACCGGAAGCATCTGGACGTGCTGGGCGTGGGGGCCTACGATGGGGAGAACTTGATCGGTCTGGCGGCCTGCTCTGCGGACTGCGACACCATGTGGCAGATCGGTATCGACGTGCTGCCGGCGTACCGATGCAGGGGGATCGCCGCGGCTCTGACCAGCCGCCTGGAGCTGGAGATTTTGCAGCGCGAAAAGGTCCCGTTTTACTGCGCGGCCTGGAGCAATATCGCCTCGGTGCGAAACGCCATCCGCAGCGGCTTTCTCCCCGCGTGGGTGGAACTGACCGCAAAGAGGACGGAGGAACCCGGGCCGAATTTTGGATAAAATTTCCCGGAATGATTTTGGCAAGCCGGGAAAAGCTATCTGTGAAATCGAATCAGGAGGGATTCACAGATGACAACAAAAGAGCTTATGTATATCGAGGACGCCCTCGGCCATGAGCAGTATATCGCCTGCAAATGCCGGGAAACCATGAGTCAGATCCAGGACGCGGACATGAGAAGCTGTGTAGAGCAGATGGCGCAGAAGCACCACCAGCTTTTTCAGAGCTTCTATGGCCTGCTTTGATGGGAGGGAACCGGAATGAACGACAAGAACCTGATGGAAAATCTGCTCCTGCTGGAGAAGGGCGTCTGCGACCTGTATATGCACGGCACCATTGAATCGCCCACGGACAACGTACACGAGGCCTTCTGCACGGCGCTGAACTCCGCGCTGGCCATGCAGGACACCATCTATGACCGGATGGCCGCCAAGGGCTGGTATCCCACCGACCGGGCGGAACAGAACAGGGTGAACTCTGTAAAGCAGAAATACGCCGCGCAGGCATGACTGGGCAGGCCCCACCGGGGCCTGCTTTTTCGCTTTACGGATGGGCGGAAATATGCTAAAATAGCCTCGCCGGTAACTAAACGATTGGGAGTGAGAGGCTTGAAACGAATCTATTTGAACGACGGCTGGCAGTTCACCCGGCAGTACACGGACGCGCTCAAGGAGAAGGACTGCGCCCTGGAGCTGGAATCTGTACGCCTGCCCCATACCTGCGCGGAAGTACCCCTGCACTATTTTGACGAGAGCATCTATCAGATGGTGTCGGGCTATCGCCGGATCCTGCCCGCCATGGAGGAGTGGCGGGGAAAGTGCGTGCTGCTGACCTTCGAGGGCGTGGGACACGACAGCCGTCTGTATGTCAACGGCACGCCGGCGGCGGCCCACCACTGCGGCTACACGGCCTTTACGGTGGATATTTCCGGCCTGCTGGAGTATGGGAAGGACAATGTGATCGCCCTGCGGGTAGACAGCCGGGAGGCCCTGGACGTGCCGCCCTTTGGCTTTGTCATCGACTATATGACCTATGGGGGCATCTATCGGGACGTATATTTGGAGGTCCGGGAGCAGCGCTATCTGGCGGATGTGTTCTTAAAGGGAAAGGACGTCCTGACAGGGACCCCCCGATTGGAATCTGAAATCTCCATTCACGGCCCGTGGGAGGGCCTGACGGTCCGGCAGAGCCTTTCCCTTGAGGATGGAATCAGGACGCTGGGAGAGGCCCCGGTATCCGGGGAGCATATGGAACTGTCCTGGCCCGTGGGTCACTTGGACCTGTGGGACATAGACCATCCGGTGCTCTATGAGGTCGTGACGGAGCTGCTGGCGGGAGAGACTGTGCTGGACAGAACGCAGCAGCGATTCGGCTTCCGTCAGGCGGAGTTCCGGGCGGACGGCTTCTATCTCAACGGCCGCAAGCTGAAGCTGCGGGGCCTCAACCGCCATCAGAGCTACCCCTATGTGGGCTACGCCATGCCCGCCTCCATGCAGCGGCTCGACGCGGATATTCTCAAGCGGGAGCTGGGCCTCAACGCGGTGCGGACCTCCCACTATCCCCAGTCCCATGATTTTCTGGACCGCTGCGACGAGCTGGGGCTGCTGGTGTTCACGGAGTTTCCCGGCTGGCAGCACATCGGCGGCGAGGCGTGGAAGGACCAGGCGGTGCAGAACGTCCGGGACATGGTGCTCCAGTACCGCAACCACACGTCCATCCTTCTATGGGGCGTCCGGATCAATGAATCCGTGGACGACGATGAATTTTACCGCAGGACCAACGCGGAGGCCCGGCGGCTGGACCCCACCCGGCCCACCGGCGGCGTGCGCTGCCATAAGCGGAGCAGCCTTTTAGAGGATGTGTACACCTACAATGACTTTGTGCACGAGGGGGACAACCGGGGCTGCGAGAAAAAACGCGCGGTCACGTCCCGTATGGACCATCCCTATCTCATCAGTGAGTACGGCGGCCATATGTACCCCACCAAGGCCTTCGACTGCGAGGAACACCGGCTCAGCCACGCCATACGTCACGCCAATGTGCTCGATGCCGTGGCGGCCCAGGGGGATATTGCCGGGTCCTTCGGCTGGTGTATGTTCGACTACAACACCCATAAGGACTTTGGCAGCGGCGACCGCATCTGCTACCACGGCGTCATGGATATGTTCCGCAATCCCAAGCTGGCGGCCTGGGTCTACGCGGCCCAGCAGGAGCAAAGCCCGGTGCTGGAGCTCAGCTCCGCCATGGATATTGGGGAGCATCCGGGCTGCTACCGCGGGGAAACATACATCTTCACCAACGCGCCCAGGGTCCGAATGTACAAAAACGGAACGCTGGTCAAGGAGTTTACCGCCTCGGACACGCCCTACCGGGCGATGTCCCACGGTCCCATCCCGTTGGACGACTTCATCGGCGGCGCGCTGCACGATGCGGGCTTTTCGGGGCGGCAGGAGCGTCTGCTCAAGTCCGTGCTCAACGCCTATGCAAAATTCGGACTGAACCATTTGCCCCGGCGGCAGAAGCTCCAGGGTCTTTGGCTGATGCTGCGGTACCGGATGTCCATGCGGCGGCTTCTGGAGCTCTATAACAACTGCGTGGGAAACTGGGGCGGCGCCTCCACCGCCTACCGCTTTGACGCCCTGGACAACGAGGGAAATGTGGTCCGGTCCGTCACCAAGGAGCCCGTGCGGTCCCTCCATCTGTCCGTCCGCTGTGACCATACGGCGCTGACCGAGACAAGGAGCTATGATGTGGCCGCCGTCCGGATCTGTGCCGTGGACGGAAACGGGAATCTGCTGTCCTATATGAACGACCCGGTGACCTTCTCCGTGACCGGACCCATCGCGCTGATCGGGCCGGAAACCGCCGCGCTCCAGGGCGGCATGGGCGGTACCTATGTCAAGACCACCGGCGCGTCCGGTCCGGCGTCCCTGACCATCCGGACGGCCCAGGCGGAGCCGGTGACGGTGCGCTTCACGGCGGCAGTCCGGGAGGAAGCATAGTCCTTTCATGTTGATGCCGTATTCTACAGCCGGAGGTGATATATATGCGGATACTAATCGCGGAGGACGACCCGGACCTCAACGAAATCATTGTAAAAAAGCTCCGGGCAGAGGGCTATTCCGTGGACCGCTGCTTTGACGGGCAGGATGCCAGGAGCTATATGGAGGCCGTGGCCTATGACGCCGCCATCCTGGATATTATGATGCCCAGGATGGACGGGCTGGAGGTGGTCCAGGCGCTGCGGCGGCAGGGAAATCTGACCCCGGTACTGCTGCTGACCGCCAGGGACACGGTGGCGGATAAGGTCCGGGGGCTGGATTCCGGGGCCAACGACTATCTGGTCAAGCCCTTCTCCTTTGACGAGCTGACCGCCCGTCTGCGCGCCATGACGAGGACCGTGGATAAGAACCCGACCAATGAATATTCCCTGGCGGACCTGACGCTCAACACGGAGACCCATCAGGTGTTCCGGGCCGGGCGGCAGATCACGCTGACCGCCAGGGAGTACCGCCTGCTGGAATATCTGCTACGCAATAAGAACAAGGTGCTCTCTCGGCAGAAGATCGAGGATAACGTGTGGGATCTGGATTACGAGGGCGGCACCAACGTGGTGGACGTGTACATCACCTATCTGCGGCGGAAAATCGACGAGGGGCATTCGGTGAAGCTGATCCATACCGTCCGAGGGATCGGCTACACCCTGCGCGATGAGACATGAAGCGGCTGCCCATCACATTGAAAATCACCCTCTGGTTCACTCTGTGCATGGTGCTCCTCTGCGTATTCATGCTGGTCCTGGTGGGGCTGCTCTCCACTGCCACCACCACCAGCGCGGCCAGAACCGGTCTGATTCGCTTCGTGGAGGAGAACGCCGACGAGGTGGAATACGACGACGGCGAGCTGGAGATCGACGACGACTTTGAGGGGTTCCGCAGCGGGATGTACTGCCTGGTGTTCCTGGAGGACGGGAGCCTCATCACGGGCTACGCGCCCTATCCGGAGCTGCTGGAGGCGGAATTGGAGGACGGGAGCCTCCGGCCTGTCAGCGCCGGCGATCAGAGCTTTCTGGTCTATGACCGGCGCATCACCATTCGGAATCATTCCGACGTCTGGCTCCGGGGCCTCAGGGAGGAAGGCGCCGCCATCAGTCAGTCCGCCGTTTACACCGCGGCCCTGGTCGCGTTCCCGCTGCTGGTGCTGCTGGCGGCGGTGGGCGGCTATCTGATGGCGCGGCGCAGTCTGCGGCCCATTCAGAAAATTCACGAGACCGCCGAGGAAATCGGCAGCAGCGGCGACCTGTCCAAGCGCATCGACATGGGCGAAGGCAGCGATGAGCTGCACCGGCTTGCGGCCACCTTCAACCGGATGTTTGACCGGCTGGAACAGAATTTCGAGGCGGAGCGGCGCTTCACTGCGGACGCCTCCCACGAGCTGCGGACTCCCGTGACGACGATCCTCTCCCAGTGCGAGTACGCCTTTGAGAACGCAGCGGGCGAGGAGGAGCTGTACGAGTCCCTGGCAGCCATAGAGCGACAGGGCTACCGCATGAAACGGATCATTGAAACGCTGCTGCAATTCACCCGCATGGAGCAGAACACCGAGGCCATCCCCATGGGTCCGGTGGACTTCAGCGGCCTTGCGGAGACGGTCTGCCGGGAGCAGCAGGAGCTGGGCGGCAGAGGCATCGCTCTGACGGCGGCGATCCAGCCGGGAATACAGATGCAGGGCAACGCCACGCTGCTGACCCGACTGCTGGAAAACCTGCTCCGAAACGCCTTCAAATACGGCCGGGAGAACGGCTGGATCAAGGTCAGCCTGACGGAGGCCGAAGATGCGGTGGTGCTGCGGGTGGCCGACAACGGAATCGGCGTTCCGGCGGAGGACCTGCCGAAGCTGTGGACGAGATTCTACCAGGTGGACCCGGCCAGGAGCAGCGGCGGCCTGGGCCTGGGGCTGGCCATGGTGAAGCAGATTGCGGAGATCCACGGCGGAACGGTGTCCGCATCCAGCGAGGAGGGCGCGGGCAGCGAGTTCTCGGTGACATTCAAAAAAAGTCTGCAATCATAACGTAGAAAAAGCGTCCGCTCTAATTTTATTTTAATGTTCTTCCGGTACAATAGGGATACAATCAAATCTGAAGGGAGAATTACATGATGAAAAAAACAATACTGTTGGCCGCGATTCTGGCCTGTACGTCCATATTCGGCGGCTGCTCCGGCAGCGGCTCCGCCCAGAGCAGCGCCG
>CAZBOR010000070.1:0-2230 GCA_964493585.1 uncultured Oscillospiraceae bacterium | reverse complement strand
GAGATCGCCACGGAAAACACGGCCTCCGGCACAGGAGCAGCCGCTGACGGCACGGATACTGTGGCCGCTGAAGCGGCGGCGCTGGACCATGCGGGGGTATCGGACGCGGACGTCACCTATATGATAACAGAGCAGGACCGGGACGACGGCGTGCAGGTCTACGATGTGGAATTCGGCACCTCCGACGCGGAGTACGACTACGAGATCAGCGTGTCCACCGGAGAGATCACCGCCTACAGCTATGAGCTCAGGGGCTATGCCGCAGCTTCTGACGCCGTTGCGCTCACCGAGGACGAGGCTAAAACGGCGGCGCTGGACCATGCGGGCGTAAACGCGGCGGATGCGACCTATCGTAAGGTACAGCAGGACCGGGACGACGGCGTGCAGGTCTATGAGGTGGAGTTTACCGCCGGGACCACGGAATATGAGTATGAAATCAGCGCCTCCGACGGCACCATCCTCTCCTACAGCGTGGAAACAAAACAGAGATGATTCGACCCATAGGCAAAGCACGCCAGCCCTTTTTGGGGCTGGCGTGCTGACGCTTGGATACCGTTCCTGATTAAATCCGCACAGCGGCGTCGAACGCCATGCGGGTGGCGGTGCGGACATTCTTGGCAAGGACGCAGTCGCCGATGGGCATGAAGTCGGGGGCAGTGGTGCGGAAGCTCTCCGCCAGGGCCTGACGGGGCCGCATACCGGAGGACATGACCACAACGTCGGCCTCTACAAACTGTTCGTTGCCGTCCTTGTCCACGAACCGGACGCCCTCGGTGGTGATGCCGGTGCAGCGTGCGCCGGTGTAGCTCTTGACGCACTTGTCCATCTTGCCCAGCATGACGCCGCGGGTCAGATGGAAGGTTTCGGGGCAGAGCTCCGGGAGCATCTCGATGACGGAAACCTCCTTGCCCTTCTCGGCCAGGGCCAGGGCGGTCTCGCAGCCCACCTCGCCGCCGCCGATGAGGACGACCTTCTTGCCGATCTCGTCGATGTGCTTGTAGCACTCCTCGGCGATTATGACGTTGGGACCGTCGGTGCCGGGAATGGGCGGCACAAAGGCGTTTGCGCCCACAGCGGCCAGAACCCAGTCGGCCTGCTCCGCCTCGATCATCTCCGGCGTGGCCTCCGTGTTCAGCAGAACCTTGACGCCCAGCTTTTTCACCAGATTGATCTGGTAATTCATAAACTTGGCCAGGTCATACTTGAAGGAGACCTGCTCCGAGAACACCAGCTTGCCGCCCAGACGGTCCGCCTTCTCATAGATGGTCACATCGTGACCGCGCTTGGCCGCGATGATGGCGGCCTCCATGCCGGAGGGTCCGCCGCCCACAATGATGACCTTCTTGGGCGTGGTGGATTCGGGAATCAGATCCTTGAGCTGGTTCTCGCGGCCCACGGTGGGGTTCACGGAGCACGCGAACGCCTTGGTGGAGGGCTTGGAGTATTCCAGACAGTGGAAGCACTTGATGCAGGGGATAATTTCGTCCTCCTGGCCGTGCCGGGCCTTTTCGGGCAGCTCCGGGTCGGCGATGGTGCCGCGGGCCATGGCCACGAAATCAGCGCCGCCGGTGGCCAGGGTCTCCTCAATCAGCTTGGGGTCCTGGAACGCGCCCAGGGTCAGCACAGGCTGAGGCACGCCCAGCTCCTTGATTTTCCGGGCAAAACGGGCGTTCTGCGCGGGCTTATGGAAGATGGTGGGGTGCATGATGGCCTCGGTGCCGGGGATGGACATATTGCCGGCGGAGATGTGGGCAATATCAATGCGGTCGCCCGCCATACGCAGGAACTCCGCAATATCCTCAGGCTGGAGCTGCTTTTCGGCGTCGGGATACCCGACCTCGTCCGCCAGCTCGCTGCCGGAAATGCGGTATTCAATGAGGATCTTATGGCCGACACGCTTACGGATGGCGTCCAGAATCATCATGGGGAACCGGCAGCGATTCTCAAAGGAGCCGCCGAACTCATCGGTCCGCTTGTTGAACAGGGGGCTCATAAAGCGGTTGATGACCAGGCCGTGGCCGCCGTGGATCAGGATGGAATCGAAGCCCACGGCAACGGCCTGCTCGGCCACATTGGCGTAGTCCTCGGCGATTGCCTCCATGGCCTCACGGGTCAGCATGGGGCGCTCGGAGCCATCGGGGCCGGGCGTGCCGTCCACGGAATAGAAGAAATGCTCGCCCTCGCCCTTCTTGCCGCCGGTCCAGCCGGAGTAGAAGAACGCCAGCAGCTC
>CAZBOR010000069.1:0-9694 GCA_964493585.1 uncultured Oscillospiraceae bacterium | reverse complement strand
CCCCCAGCGCCAGCCCCAGCGCCGCCGCCACCGCGCACACGGCGACGATCAGCACGGTGAGCGCCAGGCTCCGCCCGCCCTGCCTCTGCCGGTGGACGGACACCACCGCCGCCTCGACCGACACGGGCACGAGCAGCAGCGGAAACGTGCCGGGAAGTTCCCTGCCGCCGGTGAAGATGGCGAACGTGGTCACAAACAGGAGCATCAGCGCGTAGGCCAGCCCCATCCACGCCGCCGCACGCTTCTCAAAGGAGGCGGGGGTATAAGAGCCGGCATCGCGCTCTGAGGGTTCGCGCTCCGGGGACTCATGTTCCGGGGGCTCGGCGCTCATTCCTTCCGCTCCTTTAAGAGATCCCGGATCTCCGTGAGCAGCACCTCCTCCGGGGAGGGCGCGGGCGGGGGCGGGGGCGCTTCCTCCGGCTTCTCCTCCTTTTTCTTCGCGGCGTCCATGACCTTGTTCACCGCTTTCACGATGAAAAACACCACCAGCGCGAGGATCAGAAAGTTGATGACCGCCGAAATGAAGCTGCCGTAATTCAGGCTGTTTGGCTCCGCGTCCGCCGACACCGGAAAGACGGAGGGCAGCATGACCTTCATCGAGCTGAAATCCACGCCGCCGATGAAGATGGACACGATGGGCATGATGATGTCGTTGGTCAGCGAGGTGGTGATGGTGGAGAACGCGCCGCCGATGATGACGCCCACGGCCAGCCCCAGCACGTTGCCCTTGTTGATAAACGCCTTAAACTCCTCCAGGAATTTCTTCATCGCGGACCCTCCCGCGTCAGTCGGCCGGGTTGGGGTCTGCGTCGGTGTGGATCACGCTGTCCGCGGCGGGCTCCTCCGCCTCCTCCGCGTCGAGGAAGGGGTCGTCCTCCTCCTTGTCCCGGCGCAGGCCGGGGAACAGCTTGATTTCGACGCCAAGCCCGTCGGTCCCCTCCTCGTCGACAAAGGGGGACTTCTTTGCCCGGAACAGCAGAGACTCATAGAGGCCGGTCCCGTCCTCCGAATTGTATGTCAGGCGGTAGGGGAGAACGCTGATGGCGAGAGCGCCCAGGCCAAATGCTTTCCAGAATTTCATGGTGTCAGGCTCCTTTCCATATATATCCTTCGTTTAATGTTTGGGAACCAGCGTCTGGATCCCGCCCATGTAGGGCCGCAGTACTTCGGGGATGGCGACCGTGCCGTCCGCCTGGAGGTTGTTCTCCAGAAACGCGATGAGCATACGCGGCGGGGCCACCACCGTGTTGTTGAGCGTGTGGGGCAGATAGGTCCCGCCCTCCCCCTTGACGCGCATTTTGAGCCGCCGCGCCTGCGCGTCCCCGAGGTTGGAGCAGGAGCAGACCTCAAAATACTTCTTCTGCCGGGGGGACCACGCCTCGATGTCGCACGACTTCACTTTCAGATCCGCCAGATCCCCCGAGCAGCACTCCAACTGCCGCACCGGAATATCCAGCGAGCGGAACAGCTCCACCGACCACTTCCACATCCTGTCATACCAGGCCATGGACTCCTCCGGCTTGCAGACGACGATCATCTCCTGCTTCTCGAACTGGTGGATGCGGTACACGCCGCGCTCCTCGATGCCGTGGGAGCCTTTCTCCTTCCGGAAACAGGGGGAGTAGGACGTGAGCGTCTGGGGCAGGCTCTCCTCCGGGATGATCTGGTCGATGAACTTCCCGATCATGGAGTGCTCCGACGTGCCGATGAGGTACAGGTCCTCCCCCTCGATTTTGTACATCATGGCGTCCATGTCCGTCTGGCTCATGACGCCCTCCACCACGTTGCCGTGGATCATAAAGGGCGGGATGCAGTAGGTGAAGCCCTTGTCGATCATAAAGTCCCGGCCATAGGCCAGCACCGCCTCGTGGAGCCGTGCGATGTCTCCCAGCAGATAGTAGAAGCCGTTGCCGGAGACCCGGCCCGCCGCCTCCAGATCAATGCCGCCGAAGGATTCCATAATGTCCGTGTGATAGGGAATTTCAAAGTCCGGGACCTTGGCCTCCCCAAAGCGTCGGACCTCCACGTTGTGGCTGTCGTCGGGGCCGATTGGCACCGAGGGGTCGATGATGTTGGGGATCACCAGCATGATCCTGCGGAGCTTTTCCGCCAGCTCCTGCTCCTTGGCCTCCAGCTCCGCCAGACGGTCCGCCTGGGCCTTGACCTGGGCTTTGATGGCCTCGGCCTCCGCCAGCTTGGAGGGGTCCTTTTTCGCCATGCCCATGAGCTTGCCCACCTCTTTGGACAGACTGTTTCGGGCAGTCCGCAGCTCCTGGGCCTCGGCGATGGCGGCCCGGTTCTCCGCGTCCAGAGCGATGGCCTCGTCCACCAGGGGCAGCTTGCTGTCCTGGAACTTCTTTCTGATGTTTTCCTTTACAAGCTCCGGGTTGTCCCGGACAAATTTTATATCAAGCATCTTTCTCCACCTCAAATTGTAATTGGTTGTCCATTCTGCGGCCCGGACCGCCCGGTAGATCGCCGCGCCTTTCTCCAAAGCATATCGTCACCTCATGGGTTCAGGCGGCTGAGCAAGTCGATGAGCTGCTGCAGGTCCTCTTCTCCGTAGTATTCCAGCTCAAAGCTGCCCTTCTTCTTGCCGGGGTGGATATTTACCCGCCGGCCCAGGGTCTTGCTGAGATTCTTTTCACATTCCCGAAGATAGTCCACCTGCAGAGGGTCCCGCGCCTCCGGCTCCGGCTGGGGCTTCAGCATCCGCTTGACCAGGGCCTCGGTCTGCCGGACGGACAGCTCCTCCCTGATGATTTTTTCGGCGGCCTGCCGCTGCATGGTCTCGTCCTCCAGGGGGAGCAGGGTCCGGGCGTGGCCCGCAGAGAGACTGCCGTCCGCCACCAGGGACAATATGGACTGCGGCAGCTTGAGCAGCCGCAGGGCGTTTGCTACGGCGGGCCGGGATTTTCCCACGCTTTGGGCCGTTTCCTCCTGGGTCAGTCCATAGGTGCTCATCAGCGCCTCGTAGCCTCTGGCCTCCTCCAGCGGATTCAGATCCTCCCGCTGGAGGTTTTCGATCAGCGTGAGCTGGGCGGACTCCCGATCGTCCACGTCCATGATGTTCACCGGGACCTCGCGAAGCCCCGCCAGACGGCAGGCCCGCCAGCGCCGCTCCCCGGCCACGATCTGATAGTATCCGGTGTCCAGGGGCCGGACCGTGATGGGCTGGATCAGCCCGTGCTGGGAAATGGAGGCCGCAAGCTCGGAAAGAGACTCCTCGTCAAAGCTCTGCCGGGGCTGGTCGGGCGCCGGTTCCAGCTTCTGAATGGGCAAGGTGTTGGTGGGCTCCGTTAGCTGCGGGGCCTCGGAAAACAGCGCCCCCAGGCCCTTTCCCAGGCCCCGTTGGGTTGCTTTTGCCATGGTATCGCCTTCTTCTCTATTATTTCTTCAGCATCTCCTGGGCCAGAGCCAGATAACATTCCGCGCCCCGGCTGTACTTGTCATATGCGGTGATGGGAAGTCCATGGCTGGGCGCTTCGCTCAGACGCACGTTCCGTGGAATCACGGTGGCAAATACCTTCCCCGGAAAATGCCGCCGGACCTCCTGAGCCACCTGGAGACTGAGATTGGTCCGGCCGTCATACATGGTCAGCACCAGACCAAAGATGCTGATTCCGGGCTGATAGGCCCGCTTCACCGCCCGGAGGGTGGTCATCAGATCGCTGAGGCCCTCCAGGGCGTAGTATTCGCACTGGACGGGGATCAGAACCTGGTCCGCCGCGCACAGGGCGTTGAGCGTCAGCAGCTCCAGGGAGGGCGGACAGTCGATGAAGATAAAATCGTAGTCCCCGGACAGGTCCTTTAGGGCGTCCCGGAGCCGGTATTCTCTTTTGTCCAGGCTCACCAGCTCAATGCCGGCTCCCGCCAGCTCCGGACCGCTGGGGAGCAGATCGCCGTATTTTGTGTGCATGATGGCGCTTGCGGCCGGATGGCCGTTGATGACCACATCGTAGATCGTGGCGTGCGGCTGGCCCTTGTCCACGCCCAACCCGGAGGTGGCGTTGGCCTGGGGGTCAAAATCGCACAGCAGCACCCGCTTGCCAAGCTGCGTCAGGGCGGCAGTCAGGCTCACCGCCGTGGTGGTTTTTCCCACGCCGCCCTTTTGATTGACCAGGGATAGGATCATGCCCCGGCCTCCTTCCGTTCATTCCTGCCTGGGATTTGCTGACGAAATCCCCGCGAACCCTGCGGTCGCTGGCTCCGTTTGGGGATGGCGTCAGCGTGTTCCTGGATATTATACTAGATGCAGCCGGGTATTGCAAGAGCGTTTCGATGTTTCACGGGAAACCTTTTTGCGAATGTTTCCCGTGAAACATCTCCGGTTGCCCCTTGCGTATTGTCCGGGGGACGATTATAATAGGAGACAAATCGCGCGGAGGAGACATACCATGAACGCCAAGGAAATTATGCGTCAGAACCAACCGGAGAAAATCCGTCTGATCGCCCTGGACCTGGACGAAACGACGCTGGACGCCCAGGGACACCTTTCCCCGGCCACCCGCCGGGCCCTTCGCCGTGCGATGGACCGGGGGATCGTGATCGTGGTGGCCACGGGCCGCCCGCTGGGGAGTATCCCGGAGGAGGTGACGCGGTTTCCCGGCCTTCGCTATGCGATCACCAGTAATGGCGCGGCGGTGTATGACATGACCACCGGCCAATGCCTTCAGCGGTACCTGCTGCCGGCGGAGGCGGTCGAAACAATATTGGCCAGGACCCGACACATGGACCTGACCTATGAGGTGTTTATCCGGGGAACGGCCTACGCCCAGACAGACTATATCCAGGACCCCACGGACTATATGGCCGACAGCAAGACCCGGCAGTACATCCGGGAGACCCGGCATGGGGTGCCGGACATCCGCGCGTTTGCCTATGAGCACCGGCAGGAGCTGGACAGCATGGACCTGGTGGTAAAGAGCTTAGAGCAGAAGGCCCAGGCCCGCGCCCGGCTGACGGATTTGCAGGAGGTTTACATAACAACATCTGTGCCGCGTCTGCTGGAGCTGAGCCATCGGGATTCCGGCAAGCACCGCGCCCTCCAGCGCATTTCCGCAGCCCTGGGCGTTCCCCAGGAGGCCACGGCCGCCTTCGGAAACGCCGACAACGACGCGGAGATGCTGAAATGGGCCGGGATCGGCGTGGCGGTGGAAAATGCCAGCGCCCTCTGCCGGGAGGCGGCGGACTATGTGACGGGACCCTATTGGCGCGACGCCGTGGCGCTGGCGTTTCAGACGCTGCTTCATATTTCAGACTGATTTGCCATTAAAAGGAGAAAATTGCGGGCCGATACCGGGAACCGGACCGAGGAGGACCCGGTTTCGGACGCTATTTTGCGCTCCGGCCGCTCCAATTCCGCCCAAATGACGGCTGCGGCAGGAAACCATGCAGAAAAATTTTGAAAAGATACGGGCAATTTGTAACAAAAAGTTGACATAAATAAATGCGGAATATCTGCGACACAGATGTTATCCACAGTTTCCACAGAGTTATCCACAGATGTGGGCGGATTTTGCATCGGAAAAAGCGGTTCTTTTCAGGCCCGCGCCGGAAAAATCCACGGAAGCGGAGGGAGGTCGCGACAGGATTTTTTGTTGACATAAAATAATATCAAAAAATCTGTCAAGAAAATATTTCAGAAAATTGCCGCATAATTCGGGTCATTTCTCCCCGTAGCTGCCCCGCTCCGGGCTGAGGGAGGCCACGGCGTTGAGCTCCTGCCCCGCCACATGGCCCGCCCGGTACTCATAATAGCCCTGGCAGGCGATCATGGCGCCGTTGTCTCCGCACAGGGAAAGCGGCGGCAGGTAGAGCTGTGCGCCCGTCTGCCGGCACTGCCGCTGAAACGCCGCGCGGATGTGGGAGTTGGCCGCCACGCCGCCGGCCACCACAAGCCGTCCGTAGCCGCTGGCGTCCAGGGCCGCCATGGTCCGCGGCACCAGCATATCCTCCACCGCCGCCACAAAGGAGGCGCACAGATCCGGTACGCGGAGGGGCTCTCCCCGCTGCTGCGCGTTGTGGATGATATTCAGAGTAGCGGTTTTCAGCCCGGAAAAGCTCATGTCGTAGCCGCTGACCTTGGTGCGGGGCAGCGGATATGTGCCGGGATCGCCGCCCTTGCTCCTCTCGTCCAGGGCCGCGCCGCCGGGATAGGGCATCCCCAGCACCCTGGCGATCTTGTCGAAGCACTCCCCTGCCGCGTCGTCGCGGGTGCTGCCCAGGACGCGGGTGTCGGTGTAGTCCCGCACGTCCAGGATCAGCGTATTTCCTCCCGACACGCTGAGGCATACAAAGGGCGGCTCCAGCTCCGGAAAGGCGATGTAATTGGAGGCGATATGGCCCCGAATATGGTGGACCGGAATGAGCGGAATGTCCAGCGCCAGGGCCGCAGCCTTGGCGAAATTCACCCCCACCAGCAGCGCCCCGATGAGTCCTGGGGCATAGGTCACGGCGATGCCGTCCAGCTCCCGCCGGGTGACGCCCGCCTCCGACAGCGCCTGATCCGCCAGACCGGCGATGGCCTCGATGTGCTTTCGGGAGGCGATCTCCGGCACGACGCCTCCGTAGATGGTGTGCATATCGATCTGGCTCAGCACACAGTTGGATAGAATATCCCGTCCGTTCCGGGACACCGCCACGGCGGTCTCGTCGCAGGAGCTTTCGATCCCCAAGATCAGCATGATTCCGTTTCCTCCTCAAAAAACCTTGTCATCAGCAGCGCGTCCTCCGTGGGGTCCCGATAGTACCGGGGCCGGCGGCCCACCTGCCGGAAGCCCAGGGCGCGGTACAGCCCGATGGCTGCGGCGTTGGAGGGCCGCACCTCCAGGGTCAGCCATCGGAGCCCCTTTGCCCGGAGCCGCAACGTCATGGCCGCCAGAAGCCGCGATGCCACGCCCTGACCCCGGAACTCCGGTGCAGTGGCGATGGACATGATGTCGCCGCCGTCCGGGCCGTACTGGACCCCCAGGTAGCCGGCCAGGGCGTCGCCCTCCAGGGCGACCAGCCAGATGGCCCATTGGTTGTCCAGCTCCCCACGGATGGACGCCTCGCTCCAGGGCGCGGAAAAGCAGGCCGCCTCCAGAGCGGCCACCTGGGCTGCGGTGGCCTTTGTCATAGGTTCCAGCTTCATGGCTCCCTCGTTTCTGTATCCAAAGCGCCGTTACTTGGCGTCATACCAGCTTTTTCCCGCATGGGCCTCCGCCACCAGAGGGACGCGCAGGTCCGCGGCGGACTGCATTTCCTCCGTCACCAGGGCCATGACCCGCTCTGCCTCGGCGTCCGGACACTCCACGATCAGCTCGTCGTGGACCTGCAGGACCAGTCTCGCGCCGAGACCCTCCCGCCGGATGCGGTCGGATACCCGGATCATGGCGATTTTGATGATGTCTGCGGCGGTCCCCTGGATGGGGGTGTTCAGCGCCATGCGCTCGGCCCCGGTGCGGACGTTGAAGTTGCTGCTGCTTAGCTCCGGCAGGCTCCGTCTGCGTCCGTACAGGGTCTCCACATAGCCGGTCTCCCTGGCGTCCTCCACGACAGATTTCCGATACCGCCGGACGCCCTGATAGTGGTCCAAATAGCCCTCGATATAGGCCTTGGCCTCCTTGCGGCTGACCCCGATGTCCCCGGCCAGGGAGAAGTCGGAGATGCCGTAGACGATGCCGAAGTTCACCGCCTTGGCGCTGCGGCGCATCTGGGGCGTCACAGCCTCCGGCGGGACCCCGAATACCGACGCCGCCGTCAGGGTGTGGAAGTCCCGGCCGGAGCGGAACTCCTCCTGCATCACGGGGTCGTCAGCAACGTGGGCCAGGACCCTGAGCTCGATCTGACTGTAATCCGCGTCCACCAACACACAGCCCGGAGACGGTACGAACATCTTGCGGATCTCGCCGCCCAGCTCCGTCCGCACGGGGATGTTCTGGAGGTTGGGGTCCGTGGAGCTGAGCCGTCCGGTGGCAGTGACCATGTTCTGGAAGGTGGTGTGGATACGCCCGTCGGCGGCGATGACCTTCAGCAGTCCCTCGGCATAGGTGGAGTGCAGCTTTGTGAGCATCCGGTAGTCGATGATGGCGGGGACGATGGGGTGCTTGTCCCGAAGGGCCTCCAGCACGTCGATGTTGGTGGAGTAGCCGGACTTGGTCTTTTTCCCGTGGGGCAGGGCCAGCGTTTCAAAGAGCAGCGTCCCCAACTGCCGGGTGGAGTTGATGTTGAAGGGCGCGCCCGCGTAGCCGTATATGAGATTTTCACAGTCCGCGATCCGCTCCGACAGCATGGCGCCGAAGGCGCCCAGGGCCTCCCGGTCCACGGCGATGCCCGTATGCTCCATCTCCGCCAGCACCGGACACAGGGGGAGGTCGATGTCCCGATAGACCTTCTCCATGCCCGCCGCCCGAACCAGCTCCGGGAGCCGCTGCCCCAGAGCCGCCACCGCCGCCGCCTGACCGTCCAGGGTCTCCGGCAGCGTCCTCCGGCAATACTGCCGGCACAGCTCCACCGCCGGGTATTTGGACCGGGACGGCTCCAGCAGATAGGCCCCCAGGGCCGTGTCATAGCGGATATTCTCTGCCCGAATGCCCCTATGCAGCATCCGTGCGGTCAGGGCCTTGCTGTCATGGCAGATTTTTGAAACGCATCCGTCGCCCAGGGCCTCCAGCAGCCGGGACCACTCCATGAGGCCCAGCTCCGAAGCGGCCGCGTGGTATACCGTGCAGTCCACCTCGATGGCAAGCTCCTGCAGGTCCTCGTCCGCAGCCAGGGCCACGGTTTTGCCGGGCAGCAGCGCCAGCAGCGCCTCCAGCGCCTCCGGGCCTTGGACGGATACCACCGTCAGCTCCTGCGATCCCTCCGTCTGACCGCCGCTCTCCGGCTCCAGCAGACGGTACCGCTCGATGAGCCGGTTCAGCTCCAGATCGCGAAACAGCTTCAGCACCTGTTCCCGGTCCCATTTTTGGAGGAGGTTGCGCTCCGGCACAAAATCCACCGGGGCGTCCAGACGGATGGTGGCCAACTCATAGCTCTGATAGGCGGAGTCCCGGCCCTCGGCCAGCTTGCGCCGCACGGCGGGCTTCAACGTCTCGTCCTCCGCATGGGCGTAGACCCCGTCCAGCGAGCCGAATTTCAGCATCAGGTCTCTGGCGGTCTTTTCCCCGATGCCCGGAACGCCGGGGTAGTTGTCGGAGGAATCCCCCATGAGGGCCTTTAGGTCAATGAGGCCCCTGGGCGGGAAACCGTATTCCTCCTGAAACACCTCCGGGGTGTAGTTCACCGACTGGGTCCGGCCGCCCTTGTGGGTCACCAGCTTCACCGTCACATGGTCGTCCACCAGCTGAAGGGAGTCCCGGTCCCCTGTGACCACCACGCAGTCCCAGCCGTGTTCCCCGCAGATGCGTCCGGCGGTCCCCAGAATGTCGTCGGCCTCCCAGCCCTGGAGGGAGTACATGGGAATGTGCATGGCCGACAGGATCTCCTTCAGAATGGGCATCTGGGACGCCAGATCGTCGGGCATGGGCTTTCGGGTGGCCTTATAGCCGTCGTAGGCCTGATGGCGGAAGGTGGGGCCCTTTTCGTCAAAGGCCACCGCCAGCGCGTCGGGCTGCTCCTCGTCCAGCAGGGACTGCATAATGTTCAAAAATCCATAGATGGCGCCGGTAGGCTGGCCCGCCCGGGAGGAGAGATACCCCACCCCGTAAAA
>CAZBOR010000068.1:0-10063 GCA_964493585.1 uncultured Oscillospiraceae bacterium | reverse complement strand
TGCCGGCTCCCGCGCCTTCGCCGCTGCCCGTTTCGCCCTCCGGCAGCTCAGGCGGGGTTTCCCCTTGGGCGGAGGGTTCGCCCTCGGCGGGGACTTCCTCCTGGGCGGGGGTTCCGCTTTCAGTGGGGGCTTCCCCCTGGGCGGGGGTTCCGCTTTCAGTGGGGGCTTCCCCCTCCGGCGCGTCGCCCGCCGGTGGTTCGGCCCCAGCCTCCGTTGGCATCTGTACAAATTCTCCGCCGCCGCTGACGTCAGAAATCTCGCCGAGCTGGAGGGCAACCAGCGTGCCGTCCACCGCAACAACCTTCCCCGTCAGCGTCTGGCCGGAATAGTCCGTCCCGGACTGGACTGTTTCCGGCTGGGCTGCTTCCTGCTGGGCCGTGCCGGAGCACGCCGTCAGCGAACAGATGAGCGCCGCGGCCCATAACAGTGAAATCACACGTTTCATCATAAAAAATCTCCTGTATCATGTATTTTTGAATCTTTTGACCCTTGCCGCTTGCAGGCATTTCAATCCCCGGCGCAGATGCGCCGGGGATTTCCGCGTTTAAGCTCAGTAGTTGCCGCCGGAGAACGGATTGTATCCGTAATTGCCGCCGTAGCTGTCACTGCCGCCATAGTTGTAGCCATATCCGCCGTAGGGATCGGTCTCGGTCTCTGTGCCGGTGTCGCTGTCAGAGGTTGCGGATTCCTGGCGCTCCCCCAGCGTCACCGTTACGTCCATGGTCTCGCCGTTGCGGTCAATGGTGACGGTGATCGCATCGCCGGGAGAATGTTTCCCCACAGCGGTGGTGGCATCGCTGGAGGAGGTGATCTCCTCGCCGTCAATGGCGATGATCAGATCCCCCCGGGTCAGGCCCGCCGCTTCTGCGGCCTCGCCGCTGACCACGGAGTAAATCATAGCGCCGGCAATCGTGTTCCCCTCCCGGTCGGTGTAGGAGTAATCCTGGAGACTGACCCCCATATAGGGCTTCACCACATACCCCTTCTCAATGATGGATTCAATGATGTTCATCACCGAGTCAATCGGAATCGCGAAGCCGATGTTATCAATGGAAGCCTCAGAGGAAGATCCGGAAGACGAATACTTGGCATTGGTCACGCCCACCACTTCGCCGTATTCATTGAACAGGGGGCCGCCGGAGTTGCCGGAGTTGATGGCCGCGTCCGTCTGGATCAGGGTCATGGTGCCGGTGGACAGGGTGACCTGCCGGCCCAGGGCGGAGACGCAGCCGGTGGTCAGAGAGAAGGTCAGCTCGCCCAGCGGGTTGCCGATGGCCACCACAGTGTCGCCCACGGAAAGATCCTCAGAGCTGCCGATGACCACCGGGGTCAGGCCCTCTGCGTCCACCTTGAGGACGGCAATATCGTTGTCATCATCATAGCCCACCAGGACGGCATCGTAGCTGGTGCCGTCGTACATGGTGACGGTAATGCTCCCTTCATCCGCATCCTCCACCACATGGTAGTTGGTGATGATATAGCCGTCCTCCGTCAGCACGAATCCGGAGCCGGACACTGCGGCGGGGGAGGTAAAGCCCCAGACATTATAGGTGATGGTGGCGGAGATGCCCACGCAGGAGTTCACATTGGCAGCATAAATCTGGGCGGGGGTCATGGCCTCCCCGGTGGTGTCATACTGTGCCGTTTCCAGCGCGGATGTACGGCTGCTCTTCACCAGGGCGGTGGCGCTGCCAGTGATCCCTCCGGCTTCCCCGCCGCTCCGGTTGAGCAGGGAGGCCCCCAGGAGGACGCCGCCGCCGCCAACGCAGCCGCCCACCAGGGCGCATACCAGGCCCAGCGCCACCACCCTGGAGGCGGTCATGCTCACGGCCCGTTTCGCCTTTTTCTGCTTCTTCTGCTGGCGGGGGTCATAGGTGTAGCTGGAATAGGGGGCTCCCCCCTGATAGCCGCCGCTCTGAGCGGGCCCGTACTGGGGAGGGATGTCGCCGCCCTGCCGGTACTGGCCGCCGGGCTGCGCCTGAAACGTGGGCTCGTTTGCCGGGCCGTGATAGGTGCAGCCATTGTCAGCCGGCGTTTCTCCGTTTACCAGATTGTCATTATGCTCAAATTCCTGTTCAGACATATCGGATACCCCTTTTCTGAATGTAATGTAGTCTGTGGAACGCTTCGGGAATTGTTTTCCCTCAGCAGTGAATAGGATACCCGAAATATATGTCTAAATTATGAAAATTCTGCACATGATTTTTAAACAATCCATTATCATTTTGCGCGGAAAAACTGCCCGGCGAAACGCCGGGCAGCAAGCTCGTCTCATCAGACGCCTGGGGTGGCCGGTATCACAGGACGATCACCCGCAGGATATTCTCCTGGCCGCTGAGCTCCTCCACAACCGCCTGGTCGGGGGCCTCGTTGACATCCAGCATGGTGTAGGCCAGGTCCTTTTTGGACTTGTTGGTCATATTCTCCACGTTGATCCCCACCTTGCCCAAGACATCGGTGATCTGGGCCAGCATAGCGGGCACATTGCGGTGGAGGACGCAGACCCGGGCCGCGCCGCTGCGCTCCATCTCAACGCTGGGGAAATTGACGGAGTTCCTGATATTTCCGTTCAGCAGATAGTCCTGAATCTCCCGGGCGGCCATCACCGCGCAGTTTTCCTCAGACTCCGGCGTGGAGGCCCCCAGATGGGGCAGGGCAATCGCGTTCTTCGCCCCGGCGATCTTGCTGGAGGGGAAGTCGGTGACATAGGCGGCCACCTTGCCGGACTCCAGCGCCGCGCAGATGGCGTCCTCGTTCACCAGGCCGTCCCGGGCCAGGTTGATCACCCGGGCGCCGTCCTTCATCCTGGCGATTGCGGCGGCATCAATGGTGTCCACCGTAGAGGGGTTCTTCGGGATATGGATGGTGATGTAGTCGGACTCCTTCAGCAGATCCTCCAGGGCGGGGACCACCTTGACCTGGGAGTTCAGGGCCAGGGCGGTGGGTACCGACAGGTAGGGGTCATAGCCCACAACCTTCATGCCCAGCAGGATGGCGGCCTCCGCCACCTTCGCGCCGATGGCCCCCAGGCCGATGATGCCCAGGGTTTTGCCCATGATCTCGGGGCCCACAAAATTGCTCTTGGCCTTTTCCATCGTGACCAGCACATCGCCGCCGGCCTCCGCCTCCCGCTTGGCCCAGGCCGCGCCCTCCATCAGCTTGCGGGAGCAGGCCAGCATAGCGAAGATCACCTCTTCCTTCACGGCGTTGGCGTTGGCGCCGGGGGTGTTGAACACCACAATGCCCGCCTCGCTGCAGCGGTCAACGGGGATGTTATTGGTGCCCGCGCCGGCCCTGGCAATGGCCCGCAGGGACGCGGGAAACGCATAGTCGTGGAGCTTCGCGGAGCGGACGATGATGCCATCCTCATTCTCAACGGAATCGCTGACCTGGAACCGGGCCGTATCCAGCTCCGCCAGGCCGATTTCGGAAATTTGATTGAAAGTCTTGATCTGATACACAGTAAGGTTCCTCCTAAAAATGATATGCCCGGAGCCGGCGGTTCATGCCGCGCTCCCCTCAATGGTCACAAGGAAGCAGCCCATCTCGCACTGAACCACCTCAAACACCATATTGACGGCGCTTCCGTCCGCGTAGCTTACCGCCCCCTGGACGGAATACATCTCGCTGATGTGCTCAATCCCGCTGTACTCCCGGATGGTGCGGGCCACATCGTCGGCCTTTTCCCCCTCCAGATTCGCGAACTGGGCATCGCCCAAGGTCACGCCGATGATGGCCTTGCCGTAATTGGCGGCCCATTTGTCCTCCTGCGTCAGGATTTGGGACAGGGGGCGATCCCCGGCGCCATTCTGATAAAAACGCTCAGAGCCGGGGAAAAACAGGGAAGAGATGGTCTCCAGATCCTCCCCGGCGGCGGCGGACAGGTAGTCCGCCACAAGGGTGGTATAGGAATCCCGCCCGGCCAGGGCCGGGGATTCCTCCGCTTGCAGGTTATTCCACCACCAGTAGGCGCCCTCTCCCGCCGCCAGCAGAGCCAGGATCACCAGCAGGGCGGTGATGAGCTGCCGGGCGTGCCTCCACCGCCGCTTTCTCGCGCACTCCCGGTAGTAGGCCCGGCGGCCCTGGGCCCTCCGCTGCTCAAGCGGGTCTGCCACGGCGTTTCCGCACTCGGGGCAGAAATCCGCGCCATCCTGAAGACGGCTCCCGCAGTATCCACAGTACACGAAACATTCCTCCTGTCCCGTTCTCAGGAAGCCCTGAACATACACGTCATCGCCGGTGCATCCAGATCTTCCCTGACAAATTCAGGCGTTTTGTTGGGTTCAGTTGTTCCTGTCGAATGTCCGGATGAAGTCGCAGAGCTTTTCCACGCCCTCGACCGGCATCGCGTTGTAGATGGACGCCCGCATACCGCCAACCTTCCGGTGGCCCTTCAGGTTGGAAAAGCCCGCAGCGGTGGACTCCGCCACAAACTTGGCGTCCAGCTCGGCGGAGGCGGTGCGGAAGGTCACGTTCATATCGGAGCGGGAGCCTGCCTCCGCAGCGCAGGTGAACAGGCGGGAGCTGTCGATCACATCATACAGCATCTGGGCCTTGCCGTGCTTGATCTTCTCCATACCGGGAACGCCGCCCTGGGCCTCCAGCCAATCGCAGACCAGGCCCAGCATATAGATGCACCAGCAGGGGGGCGTGTTGTACATGGAATCCTTTTCGATCTCCGTCTGCCAGTTCAGCATCAGGGGGGTCAGGGGCAGCTCGTGACCGGCCAGGGACTTCTTCACGATCACAATGGTCACGCCTGCGGGGGCCAGGTTTTTCTGGGCGCCGGCAAAAATCACCCCGTATTTGGAAACATCCACCTGGCGGGAGCAGATATCGGAGGACATATCACAGACCAGGGGCACCTCCCCGGTTTCGGGGATATACTGCCACTCGGTTCCGTAAATCGTATTGTTGGCGCAGTAATAGAAGTAGGAGGCATCGGGCCGGATCTCCAGCTGATCCTGGGTGGGGATGTAGGTGTGGTTCCGATCCTCGGAGGAGGCGGCCACGGCGATATCGCCATACTTTTTCGCCTCCTTATAGGCCAGGGTGGAGAAGTTGCCGGTCAGCGCGTAGTCCGCCTTGCCGGTGGCCCCGATCAGGTTCAGCGGGACGGCGGAAAACTGGGTGGACGCGCCGCCCTGCAAAAACAGGACCTCATACTCCTCCGGCACGTTCATCAGCTTCCGGAATTTGGCCTTGGTATCGTCAAAAATTTTCTGGAACACCTTAGAGCGATGACTCATCTCCATGACGGACATACCCGACCCCTGATAGTTGGTGATTTCAGAACCGGCGCGGGTCAAAACCTCCAAAGGAAGCATGGACGGGCCCGCAGAGAAGTTATAAATTCGCTCGTTTCCCATAAGGATTCCCCTTTCTTTCCTGTCAGACTAATCAGCGCGGGGCCGCGTTTCGCATTCCCCGCGTCTCTGTCAATAGGTTCATTATATCAATTTAACGCATTGAAAACAAGAATAGATATCACAAAACTTTTCGCCGGTTCCGGAGAAATTCCGCCACTTTTGAACAAGGGAAGCCCGGAAGAACCGCCGCCGCGCCGCGTGTGCAAAAGGGCTGCCCCACTTTCGTGAGGCAGCCCCGGAGATTGACGGGATCTGTTATCCGTTGCTGAGCGCGGCGCTGACGATAGAAGCCGCTTCCGCCCGGGTGATCAGCTTGCCCAGGCCGAAGGTGCCGTCTGTGTAGCCGGAAACCAGCTTGTTCTCATAAGCTGCCACCACATACTTGGTAGCCCAGCCGCTGACATCGGGGAACACGCACGCCACATCTGCGTAGCTGTCTGCGTCGATCCCCGCCGCAGTCACCAGCATGGTGACAAATTCTTCCCGGGTGACTTTGGCTTCCGGATCGAAAATGCCATTGCCCTTACCGGCAGCCAGACCGTTCTCATAGGCGGCCACAATCCACTTGGTGGCCCAGCCGCTGACATCAGAGAATACGGTATCAACGTCCTCATAGGCACTGACGTCAATGCCGGCAGCCTTCACCGCAAAGACAGCCGCTTCCGCCCGGGTAAAGCTGTCGTTGGGTCTGTATGTGCCGTCAGGATACCCCGCTACGATCCCCTTGGCCGCGCACTGCATCACGGCCTCGTAATACCAGGAACCCTCCACCACATCGGGGAACGTCTTGACGGGAGCCGATTCGAGGGTGACACGGCCCGTCCCGGCGGGCACCGTATATTGGTCGCTGTTCATGTAGTCAGCCAGCATGGTGGCCATATCCGTCTGTCCGGAAACGGAAATCTCCGCATCCGCCAGGTCGTAAACGCCGAAGTTGTCTATGAACAGAAGATCCAGCGCCAGGGTAAAGCTCTCGTCATCGGCGATCTCCGTTCCATCCGGCCAGGTCACAGAGGTGACAACATTGGGCTCTCCCTCCGCAAAGGTCACGCAAATGCCGCTCACCTGGGGAAAGGCCATATACTGCTCCGGATAGCCGCTCAGCCCATGAGCAAGCATCTCCTTGAGCTGGGCGCCGGTGGAGTTCACGATATAAATATCCGCCCCGGAGCCGAACACACTGAGGTAGTTATCCAGGGTCAAATCCCCCTCGTTCAGGGAGGTCCGGATCAGCGCGGAGGGGAACAGCGCCACATCCGCCCCGGTATAGTCCCGGATCGCATCGGTGAGGGCGTCGCCCAAATTGGTCTCGGAGACACGGACGACTGCCCGCTCTCCCACCAGGGTGACATCCGTATGCCCGATCACCTGGGAGGTTTGCTCCTCCACCAGCTGCTTGTAATAATCAACCAGGGCGGAAACCTCGGCGTCCGCCGTATACTCCGCGGTATACTCGTCCACAGGGATGAGCTGCGTGTCCGCGCTGACCACCTGGCCGTCCTTCAGGTACAGCTTGCTGACGCCGATATTCGCTCCATTCTGGCCGGTCTGCACCACCAGGCCCCCTGCGGCGCCCAGATAGCCCTCCGGCAGTTCCGTGTGGCTGTGTCCGTCAATAATCAGATTCACATCGGCATAATTGTCCGCGATGGTCATGCTGGCAAAGCCGTAATCCTCCCCGAAGCCCAGATGGGTCAGCGCGACGATCACATCGCATCCGGACTCCTTCAGCTCCTGAATACAGGCTTCGGTGGTTTCCTGGGTGTCCAGCATCTCGGTGGGATGGCTGCTATCCGGCTTGCACTCCTCGGTGGTCACGCCGAAAACCCCCACCTTCACACCGTCACAATCGAAGATGGCCGTTCCATCCAGCAGATGCTCCCCTGTCTCGGCGTCTACCCAGCCGGCGCTCAGGGTGGCAAACTCATTCATTCCGGCCACCTTCAGCGCCTGGGCGGTTCCGCGGGCAATGTCGTCATTGCCCAAAACCATGACGTCATACCCCACTTCGTTCATGATCGGGGCAATATATTCTCCGTTGGAAAGGCTGGCAATCGTCGCGCCACCCCAGGTGTCGCCTGCGTTGGCGACGATCACGTTCTCTTCGCCATATTCCTCCTCCATGGCGGCGGCTACGGCTGCCACATAGGGCTCCACATCCACGGCTCCATGGACGTCGTTCGTATGGACGAAAACCAGAACCTGGTCATAGCTGTCCTCTGCCGGCTCTGCGGCGGCGGGCACTGCGGCCGCTGTCAGCGCCGCCGCGCATAAAGCGCCAACTGTAAGGATTTTTGTTAATTTTTTCATAGTTCCTCCCTTTTCTGTTCGTAAACTAATGCTACATTTACAAGTATACACAGCCACTTCAATTTGTCAACTTGATTTTTTGTACTCTCAAATTCTTTCTTTTTTCTGACGATTTTGACAGTTTTCTTGCTTTTTCTCCGCCGGATGCCTATAATACGGCCATAGGAACTCTCGAAAGGAGGGGGCGCTATGCCATCCCGCATCCTGATTGTTGACGATGAGCCGGAAATCGCGGACCTGGTTGAGCTGTATCTGAAAAATGACGAATACGAAATCATCAAATGCTATAACGGAACCGACGCTTTGAATGTCATCCGCACCCAGCGGCTGGACCTGGCCATTCTGGACGTGATGCTGCCGGGGATCGACGGCTTCTCCCTGTGCCGGGAAATCCGGGAGGAATACCAGTTCCCGGTCTTGATGCTGACCGCCCGGGTGGATGATATGGATAAGATCACCGGCCTGACCATCGGGGCGGACGACTACATCACGAAGCCATTTAACCCGCTGGAGCTGACCGCCCGGGTCAAGGCCCAGCTGCGCCGCTATACCCAGTACAACAGCAGCGAGCGGGAGCAGGACGGCGCGGAGATCCTCGACATCAACGGCCTTGTGATCAATCACGCCACCCATGAATGTCGCCTGTATGACGAAAAGCTGACGCTGACCCCCATTGAATTCAACATTCTCTGGCTTTTGTGCCAGCGCAGGGGCCAGGTGATCTCCGCCGAGGAACTGTTTGAAACCATCTGGGGGGAAAAATATCTGGATCGGAACAACACCGTCATGGTTCACATCCGCCGCCTGCGGGAAAAGCTCCACGAGCCCTCCCGGAACCCCCGGTTCATCAAAACCGTCTGGGGCGTCGGCTACAAGGTGGACTGACCGCCATGAAATCCAAAAAGTTCACTCAGCTCAAGCTGAAGCTGCTCCTATTCGTGCTGCTGTCCTCCCTGGCGGTCTGGGGGATCTGCCTGCTCTTTCTCCAGCTTGTCATCGACGGCCTGCTGAACAACGGCATCCGCCGCCTGTTCTACTGGGTGGCCCAGAACTGGAGCGGCATGACCCTGGCCCAGGCAAAGTCGGTCTATGCCACCTATATCACCGCCAACAAGCCGGTGATCCTGGCCATAGGGCTGGTGGTGATCGTGCTCATCAGCTGTTATCTCTCCTACGGCCTCTTTGCCCGCTATCTGAACCTGATCTCCGCCACCTCTCACCAGCTTCTGGGGGACACCACGGAGCCCATCAAGCTGCCCCAGGAGCTGGCCCCCATCCAGGCGGATCTGAACGGCATCCAGCGGGCCATTGCCGCCCAGCGCAAGCTGTCTCAGACCAGCGAGCAGCGCAAAAGCGACCTGATCGCCTACCTTGCCCATGACCTCAAAACCCCGCTGACCAGCGTCCTGGGCTATTTGGAGCTGCTGGACAAGCAGCCCGATCTGACGCCGGAGCAGCGGGCCAAATACATCGGCATCGCCCTGGAAAAGACCCAGCGGCTGGAAAAGCTGCTGGGCGAGTTTTTCGATATCTCTCAGATGGAGCTGTCCGGCCCCAACAAGGAGCGGACGGAGGTGCGGCTGGATCTGCTGCTCTACCAGCTAATCGAGGAATTTTATCCTCTGCTGGAGGAAAAGAAGCTGAAATGCGAGCCGGATATCCAGGGCAGCTTTGTGGTAAGCGGGAATCCGGATCAGCTTGCCCGCACCTTCGACAATGTGCTCCGCAATGCGGTCAGCTATTCCAATCCCGGCACCACGATCCTCCTGCGGGCGGTGATCCAAAGCGGCTGGATCGAGGTTTCCATTTCCAATGAGGGGCTGTCTATCCCGGAGGCCCAGCTATCCACCATCTTCCAGAGATTTTACCGCCTGGACGAGGCCCGCCAAACCCACACCGGCGGCGCCGGCCTGGGCCTGGCCATAGCCAAGGAGATCGTGGAGCTTCACGGCGGCTCTATCCGGGCCACCTCCACCATCCATGTGACCACCTTCATCATCCGGCTGCCCGGACATTCTCCGGAAAGGCACGACAAGCAGGCAGGCCGAACCACACCATCCGAATCGGGCTTGAGGAACCTCTGATGAAACCGTCCCAGCAGCACAGCAGGCTGACGGGTTCCCGCAAGCATTAGGGAACCTCTGATTAAATCGGCAAGAGTTGGCGGCGAGGGATTTTTCGTCAGAAAAAGGCGCGAAAACGCAGGAATACTTTGTGTATTTCAAGTTTGAGGGCGTATTTCCGGCGGAAAAGAGCCGCCGCCCGGCCGCAGACGATTGAATCAGAGGTTCCTTAGGAAAGGGGCGGCAGCGGGTACGCTGCCGCCCCTCAGACTGTAAAAAAAGGTGCTTTTGAAGATCTAATATGCAAGAGCCTCGCAGAGT
>CAZBOR010000067.1:0-10089 GCA_964493585.1 uncultured Oscillospiraceae bacterium | reverse complement strand
AACTGAGCTACCGGCGCATATCTCATACTGCGAAAAGGATTATAACACCGTGCCGGGGAAAATGCAAGTATTTTTTTGAAAAAAACTTTCTGCGCCGCCTCCGGCCTGTAAAATTCGGATTTTTCAAAAAAAGTGCTTGACAAATCATACACCCTGCGCTATAATAACGGAGCATTCGATAGCGCGGGGTGGAGCAGTTCGGTAGCTCGTCGGGCTCATAACCCGAAGGCCGCAGGTTCAAATCCTGTCCCCGCAACCAAATCAGGTCCCGAAATCTTCGGATTTCGGGACCTTTTCCGCCTGTCATCCGGCAGGTTCGGCCATCCCTCGCGATCAATATCAAAACCATGCAAATTTGACGCAAAATCGGACATAATACGACAGCCGGAACGTCAGGATTTCAAAGCGCCGCGTCAAAACCGGCAAAAAAACGACGGCGCAGTGAAACATTTTCCGCCTGTTTCGCGTCTAAGATACTATGGAGGGAATTGCAATTGGCCGTCATTTCCTGTATAATATAGTCGTATTTATATCGCTTCCCATCCTTTTGGAAAGGAGTTTTTCATATGTATGAGGAGGAAAGGTACAGCTCCGGGCCGGAGCCGGACGGCGATTCCCCAGAGCTGCCCCAGATCGTCCCGGATACATCCGGACCGCCGGAGGAACATCCGGTAGCCTCGGACGACGATACGCCCGCAGAAGCCGCCTCCTGTCCCCAGGAACACGCGGAGCCTCCGGAGACCGCCGGGGAAGCGGCGCCCCGGGAGAACGCCGTGCCGGACGCCGGCGCTCTGCCGCCCATCGACATGGGGCCTTTGCCGCCCACGCCGGAGGAGGCTGAGGTCCGGGACGACGCCTATGCGGTGGAGCTGCATAGGGCAGGGAGGCTGAAACAGATCTGGCGGGAGAGGCGGCTCTTTATCGTGCTGTCGTGTCTGTTTGTGCTGCTGGCCATCGGCGCGGCCTCCGCCATCTCCTACGTCTATTTTGTCATACACCCCTATGAGGACTATGACAGGATCATGCCCAACGTCTACTGCGCCGGGATCGACCTGAGCGGGATGACGACGGACGAGGCTCGGAGCGCCATCGAGGAGGCGCTGCGCTATCCCAGCTACGAGGTCAGGCTGATCCTCCCGGACTGCGAGTACACCTTCCATCCCCGGCAGGAGGGCATCACCCTCAACGGGGCCAGCGTGGCGCAGGCCGCCTACGACTATGGCCGGGAGGACACCAGTGCTTATGGGCTATACAGGGCCTACAAGGCGGCGGAAAAGACCGAATACCGTCTGGACGCTAAGACCGATCTGGCGTTCAGCGCGGAGGATATTCAGGCCCAGGTGGAGGAAATCTACGAGGAAACGGAGATCCTTCCCACCGTGTCCGCTGCAAGCTGCGACAGCGAAGCCCATACCGTCACGCTGACCCTGGGCCAGCCCGGCCGCTGCATCGACGAAGCGGCGGTCTATGAGGCGGTCTCCAACGCCTTTGAGGATATGGACTTCTCCGACATCGCCATGGAATACGAAAAGATCGAGATCGACATGGACGAGACCAGGCGGGTCTGTCGCCGGGCCGCCGCCGACTATTACATTCCGCCCACGGACCCGGTGGTGTACGCCAACGAGGACGGCCACACCATCGAGCTGACCATGGGCGTGCAGGGCTGGGAGATGAGCGCCAAGACCCTTTATACCCTGGCGGAGAGCGCCGTGGCTGAGGAGGTCTACGGCGAGGTCTCCCTGGACATGGCTCCCGTCGAGCCTGAGGACGTGGACATTACGGAGGCATACGCGGTCCTGGCCTGTGAGCCGGTGGAGCCGTATTACTACCGGGGGACCATCGTGGAGAGCACCTGCGGCTACACTCTGGACTGGGAGACCGCCATTTCGGACATTCTGGCCGCAGATTATGGCCAGCAGCTCAGCATCGCCATGACGCCCATTGAACCGGAGCTGACCGCCGCAGAGATGGAGGCCGTGCTGTTCCGGGACCAGCTCTCCTCCTTCAGCACCCCCCACACCTCCAACTCCAACCGGACCCACAATCTGACGCTGGCCTGTGAGGCCATCAACGGCACCGTCATCAACGCCGGAGAGACCTTCTCCTTCAACGGCGTCGTGGGAGAGCGCACGGCGGACAAGGGCTACCGGTCGGCCACGGTCTATGTGGGGACCGAATCCAAGGAGGAGCTGGGCGGTGGCATCTGCCAGGTGGCGTCCACCATCTACGACGCCGCCCTCTACGCGGAGATGGAGATCACCTCACGGACCTGTCACACCTTCTTTGTCACCTATGTGGAGGGCGGTCTGGACGCCACGGTCTATTGGGGCTCCCTGGATTTCTGCTTCAAAAACAGCACCCGGTATCCCATCCGGGTCAACGCATCGGTGTCCGGCGGCTACGTCCGGATCTCCATCGACGGCACCAAGACGAACGACCATGTGGTGAAGCTCTCCAGCACGCGCCTGTCCACCACCCCCTACAGCACCGTCTATGAGTACGACAGCTCCAAGCCCACAGGCTATGAGAAGGAGACCACCACGCCCTACACGGGCTATTCCTACGAGGCATATCAGTATATCTATGACGGAAACGGCAATCTTCTGGAGACCAACTATCTCGGTAAGAGCA
The DNA here is from genome assembly GCA_964493585.1 of uncultured Oscillospiraceae bacterium. Lineage (GTDB taxonomy): Bacteria > Bacillota > Clostridia > Oscillospirales > Oscillospiraceae > HGM13006. Next base: position 7,455 of record CAZBOR010000067.1, on the reverse strand, counting down.
CCTATTCCAAGCGCGACCGGGTCATCACCATCGGCACGGGATAGAGGAGGACGCTATGACACCACAGGAATTGATCGCTATGGCCGCTGACGCCATGACGCACGCCTACGCCCCCTATTCCGGATACCGGGTGGGCGCGGCGCTGCTGACTGCGGACGGCAGGGTTTATCAGGGCTGCAACATCGAAAACGCAGCCTACACCCCCACGGTCTGTGCCGAGCGCTCCGCGTTTTTCAAGGCTGTCTATGACGGCGTCCGGGACTTTCGGGCCATCGCCGTCGTGGGCGGAAAGGACGGGGTGATTTCCGGCTTCTTCCCGCCCTGCGGTGTATGCCGTCAGGTGATGCGGGAGTTCTGCGGCGACGACTTTATGGTCTATATGGGCGGCGCGGACGGTGCGGTCCTGATGAAACGCCTGGACGAGCTGCTGCCATACAGCTTTTCTTCTAGGGAGCATATGACCCGATAACAGCGGATGCTCCGGCAAGCGGAGGCCGTGAACTGAATTTCATCCTTATCTGTCATTGTGGACCAGACCCATCGGTCACCGGTCCACAATGACTTTTCTTACTTGAATTTCAGAGAAGTGACGCAAAGCGCTGCAAATTTTTTGTTGTTTGTGCTGAAAAATTCACAAAAATAAAACTAGGAGAATGGACAATAATGTGCTATAATAGGGAAAACAGCGCTTTGCCGGCGGCGGCCTGCAGGGCCTGTACCCTGACCGCACGATGCGGTCCGCATAATTAGGAGGGAAACCGAGATGATTGAAGTATCCGGATTGACCAAAACCTATGGCAATAAACGAGGCATCAACGACATCACCTTCTCCATCGACGAGGGGGAGATCGTCGGGTTCCTGGGGCCTAATGGCGCTGGTAAGTCCACAACAATGAATGTGATCACCGGATACCTGTCGGCAACGTCAGGCGCTGCCCGCGTGGCGGGGATCGACATTCTGGAAAATCCGTTGGAGGCAAAACGACACATTGGGTATCTGCCTCAGGACCCGCCCCTGTATCTGGATATGACGGTGATGGAGTATCTCAATTTTATCTGCGACATCAAGGGCGTCAAGGGCAGCGCCAAGGAAAGAAGGGCGCATATTGACCGCGTCTGTGAAATGGTCGGCATCACCCAGGTCAGGGAGCGCGTCATCAACAACCTGTCCGGCGGCTACAAGCAGCGCTGCGGCATGGCCCAGGCCCTGGTGGGAGATCCGGATGTGCTGATCCTGGACGAGCCGACGGTGGGCCTGGACCCCAAGCAGATCATTGAGATACGAAATGTCATCAAGTCTCTGGGCAAGGACCGTACCATTATTCTGTCCACCCATATTCTGCAGGAGGTTTCCGCGGTCTGTGAGCGGGTGCTGGTCATCAACAAAGGCCGTATGGTGGCGGACGATACGCCGACGCACCTCTCCGCCATGCTCACCGGCGAGCACAAGCTGGAATACCGCATCGCCGGACCCAAGGAGAAGATTGTCTCCTGCATCCGGGCGGTGGACGGCGTAAAGACCGTCACACCCACGGTGGAGGCGGAGCCGGGCGCCTATGAATACCTGGTGGAAACGGCGGAGCATCTGGACGCCCGGAAGCTGATTTTCCAGGCGCTGGCCAAGGCCGGCTATCCGGTGCTGCTGCTGAAAAACCAAGACCTGTCGCTGGAGGACGTGTTCATCCAGCTCACAGCCGATAAAAAATCTTCCGCGAAGGGGGCTAAGTGACCATGAGTGCAGTGTTTAAGCGCGATCTGCGCGCCTATTTCAAGTCCCCGCTGGGCTATGTGTATCTCGCCGCATTTCTGCTGGTCCTGAATGTCTATTTCTATATTATCAATGTGTACAGCGGCTCGTGCGATCTGTCGTATATCTTCTCCTTTATCGTGACCATGTGCGTGTTCCTGATCCCCATCCTGACCATGCGAACCTTCTCCGAGGACTATAAGCAAAAGACAGATCAGCTCCTGTTCACCGCGCCCGTGCGCCTGTCCGGCATCGTCCTGGGCAAGTTCTTCGCGGCGCTGGTGGTGTTCCTGATTGGTGTGTGCATCACGCTGGTGTATGTGGTGATCGTGGCGACCTGGGGAACGGTGGAGTTTGCCTCGGTCCTGGGCAACTATGTGGCCATCTGCGCCACGGCCATGGCCTTTATCTCCATCGGCGTGTTCATCTCCTCGCTGACGCAGAATCAGCTTGTGGCCTGCATCGCCACGGTGGCGGTGTTCCTGGGCCTGTATCTGCTGGACAGCAGCTACAGCCTGATGAACTCCACCTGGGCCAAGAACTTTATCTATTACTTTTCCGTGTTCCGGCACTATTACAACTTTACGGAGGGCATTTTCTCATTTGCCGATCTCATTTTCTATCTCAGCGTAGCAGGCACCTTTATTTTCCTGACGGTGCGGATGCTGGAGCGTAAGCGCTGGAGCTAAGGAGGAACAACATGAGCAAGAAACAGAAAAACGATGTCAAGCCGGTGGACGCCGCAAGCTCCAGTGAACAGCTTGGCAAAAAGCGCCGCAGAAAAATCGGCGTGCTGTCCCTGATTTCCACCATTGTGGTCATCGCGGCGGTGATCGCCCTCAACTACTTTGTGGATTATATCACAGACCGTTTCGTGCTGGAGCTGGATATGACGTCCGAATCCGAGTATGAGATCTCCGATGAGACCGCCCAGCTTCTCAGCACCCTGACGGAGGAGATCACCATCACCGTCCTCAGCGACGAGACAGACTACTCCGACGACGCGGACCTGCGCCGCCTGCCCAAGATTTTTCAGCGGTATGAGCAGCTCAGCGACGGCATGGTCACGGTGAAATACATCAACGCAGTGACCAACCCGGCGATTTTCAACAGCTATAACGACCTGGGCGATCTCAGCACCACGGACATCATCGTGGAAAGCTCCAAGCGCTATAAGGCTCTGGAGGCCCATGATCTGCTGGAGTATACCACGGACTCCTCGGATTCCAGCACCTCCTATGTGACGGGACTCCGCGCCGAGCAGCGGCTCACCTCCGCGATCCTCTATGTCATCGCGAACAAGGTCCCCAAGGCCGCCTACATCACCGGCCACCAGGAGACCGTCAATCTGGAGGAGATGGACGATCTGCTTGGCTCCGGCAACTATGAGGTCACGACTATGAGCCTGATCCAGCAGAACGAGATCCCCTCCGATGTGGATATGCTCATCATCTCCCAGCCTCTGGGCGACTATACCGAGGAGGAGATCAACCTGATCGACGATTTCCTCAATGACGGCGGGCGGATGATCGTCACCTATGCCTCCAATACGCCCAGCCTTCCCAATCTGGACGCCTATTTCGAGGAGTGGGGCATCGCCTATGAGAGCCAGATGGTCTATGACACCGAGCGGTGCTATGCCGGCTGGAACGCCTATATCCTGCCGAACATGACCACGGTGGAGGGCCTGACGGACAATCTGGACAACAAAAGCTACACCATCATCCCCGGCGCACGGCCCATCACCACGCTGTGGGACCAGGACAACTGGCGCGGCACCCAGGTGCTTATGACGACCTCCGACTCCGCCTATGCCAAGGATCTGTCCACGGAGTCCACGGGCTATGAAAAGTCCGACGATGACGAGACCGGACCCTTCAACGTGGGTGTGCTGGCCTATCAGACCCAGATGCACAATCTGGACAGCACCTATTCCTATGTGCTGTTCCTGAACGCCGGCTTTGTCAGCGACAGCGCCCTGAGCAACACCAGCTTCCTCAATAAGGACTACTTCCTCAGCGCGCTGAACTTTATGAGCGACGATTCCGAGGCCGTGGACATCGCGTCCAAGGACCTGACCTCCGACAGCCTGGTGGTACCCGGCTCGGCCAAGAACGTGCTGTACTATCTGCTGATCTTTATCATTCCCGGACTGTGCCTGATCGGCGGCGTGGTGGTATGGGCCAGAAGGAGACATAAGTAATGAAAAGCCTGAAGACCATTATCATTGCGGGTGTCGTTCTGCTGGTGTGCATCATCGCTTCGGTCATTGTAATCAACATTCCGCAGTCCTCCGAGGAGGCCGAGGAGGTGTCTGCGGAGGAGACGTCCTCCGAAACCGTCTATGTCATCAATAAGGACTACAGCACCCTGGACCGCTTCACCATCATTCCCACGGAGCGGGAGGTCACGGAGGATACGTCCTACGCCTATGCCTCTGAGGAGCTGGACGTAGAGGTTATCCGGACCACCGATGAAAGCGGCAGCGTGTCCTATTCCTATGAGGTCAGCCCGGACCCCGGCAAGTTTGAGTACGACACCTCCATGTTCCGGTCCATGCTCTATACCGTCACCTCCATCTCTGCGGTGAAGGTGGTGGAGGAGGACGCCAAGGACCTGAGCATCTACGGCCTGGACGAGCCCACGGCCACGGTCAGAAGCTATTATTCCGACGGGTCCCAGGTGGACGTCATCATCGGGTCCCAGGCGCCGGTGGACCAGAATTACTACTGCATGACCTCGGAGTCCAATGCCGTGTACACCATCGGCTCCTATGTGGATTCCCTGCTGGTGCGGCGGCCCATTGAATATCGGGATATTACCCTGTTCCCCACCTATACCGACGACGATATTTACACCAATATCGACCATGTGACCCTGACGGAGCGGGACGGGAGCTGCATCGAGATCCTGATGGACACCGATCTGGACAACCCGTACAATACCGAGGGCAGCCAGTATGTGATGCTCCAGCCCTATACGGTCTCCGGCAACGACACCACCATCGAGTCCTATATCATGGACGTGGTATCCACCCTGACCCTGGGCAGCATCATTGACGACATCACCGAGGAGGAATATGCCCAGTACGGCCTGGACGACCCGGCAAAGCTGGAAATGACGGATATTTCCGGAAATTCCGTATCCCTGCTCATCGGCGACACCTGTCCCAATAAGGACTACACCTACTGTATGCTGGAGGGAACGGACACGCTGATTACCTGCACCTCCTCCGCGTTCGACTGGATGGGGCTCAGCTATGTGCAGCTCATGCTGCGGACGGTCTGGACCTACAGCATCGAGCGGCTGCAATCGGTGGAGATCGACATCGACGGCGATACCTATGATATGCAGGTAGCGCACTATATCAAGCAGAACGCCAACGGCAACGACACCGACGGCGTCACGGGAACGCTCAACGGTCAGGACATCATCGAGACCAATGTGCGGCGGCTGTATATCCGGTGCCTGTACTTCCGAATCGTCGGCAATCTCACCGATGAGGAAAAGAAGGAATATCAGGACGCCGAGGCATATGCCACCATCACCATCAATCTGGACGAGGACGAGAGCCACACGCTGGAGCTGATCCGCATGACGGACCGCAAGTACGCCATGCGCCTGGACGGAGAGACCGAATACTACTGCTATAAGAAGAACCTCACCAGTCTGTCCGATTCTCTTGGCTATGTGCTGGATAACGACGAGCTGGATTTCAGCTTTGACTGATTTCAAAACCGGATAGTGCAGAAACGCCGTGCAGAGGAAACCCGCTGCACGGCGTTTGCATTGATTGACTTTCTGAGGTTGATGCGATATAATGTAGATGGCAATAGGCCCATGAAACAACATATTGAGTGGAGGAGCTCCATGAAGAAACAGGAAACCTATGGAAACGACAGTATTACACTGCTGAAAGGCGCGGAGCGTGTTCGGATGCGCCCCGCAGTTATTTTTGGAGCGGACGGCCTGGAGGGCTGCGAGCACGCGGTTTTTGAGATTGTATCCAACGCCATCGACGAGGCCAGAGAGGGCCACGGCGACCAGATCATTGTCACCCGCTTTGCGGACCATTCGGTCCAGGTGGAGGATTTTGGCCGAGGCTGCCCGGTGGACTGGAACGAGAGCGAGCAACGGTTCAACTGGGAGCTGGTGTTCTGCGAGCTGTATGCCGGCGGCAAATACGCCAACAACGAGGGCGAAAACTATGAATACTCTCTGGGACTCAACGGCCTGGGCGCCTGCGCCACCCAGTACGCCTCCCGGTATTTTGACGCGGTGATCCGCCGGGACGGGAAGAAATATCAGCTCCACTTTGAGCGGGGCGAGAATGTCGGCGGCCTTACGGCGTCCAAGCTGGACCGGAAACAGACCGGCTCCTGCTTCCACTGGATGCCGGATACGGATGTGTTTACGGATATTGCGATCCCGCTGGAATACTATCAGGATATGCTCAAGCGTCAGGCTGTGGCCAACGCGGGCGTGACCTTTCATCTCCGCAACGAGACCGCGCCTGGGGAGTTTGAGGAGCAGGAGTTCTTCTACCGACAGGGCATCCTGGATTATGTCAACGAGCTGACGGAAAACAACGCCATGACCATGCCCCAGTACTGGGAGGCGGAGCGCCGGGGCCGGGATCGGGCGGACAAGCCGGAATACAAGGTGAAGATCACGGCGGCCCTGTGCTTCTCCAACGGCGTCAATCTGATGGAATACTACCACAACTCCTCCTGGCTGGAGCATGGCGGCGCGCCGGATAAGGCGGTCCGTTCCGCCTTCGTGTCCGCCATCGACGGCTATATCCGGCAGGCGGGAAAATACGCCAAGAACGAGAGCAAGATCACCTTCCAGGATGTGGCCGACTGTCTGGTGCTGGTGACGAACTGCTTTTCCACGCAGACCAGCTATGAGAACCAGACGAAAAAGGCCATCACCAACAAATTCATCCAGGAGGCCATGACCGAGTTCTTCAAGTCCCGCCTCCAGGTCTATTTCATCGAAAACAAGCAGGATGCCGACCGCATCATGGACCAGGTGCTGGTCAACAAGCGCTCCAGGGAAACGGCGGAAAAGGCCCGGCTGAACATCAAGAAGAAGCTGACGGGCAGCATGGACATCTCCAACCGGGTGCAGAAGTTTGTGGACTGCCGCAGCAAGGACGCCTCCAGGCGGGAGCTGTATATTGTGGAGGGCGACTCCGCGCTGGGCAGCGTCAAGCTCAGCCGGGATTCCGAATACCAGGGCATCATGCCCGTCCGGGGCAAGATCCTCAACTGCCTGAAGGCGGATTACACTCGCATTTTCAAGAGCGACGTAATCACGGACCTGATGAAGGTCCTGGGCTGCGGCGTGGAGATCACCGGCGGCAAAAAGGCCAGGGACCTGAGCTCCTTTGATCTGGAGTCGCTTCGGTGGAACAAAATCATCATCTGCACCGACGCGGATGTGGACGGCTTTCAGATACGCACGCTGATCCTCACCATGCTGTACCGCCTGGTGCCGACGCTGATCCGGGAGGGCTATGTGTATATCGCGGAATCGCCGCTCTATGAGATCAACTGCAAGGACAAAACCTGGTTTGCCTACTCCAACAGGGAGAAGGATGAAATCGTTGAGAAAATCGGCGAGAACAAGAAGATCACCATTCAGCGCTCCAAGGGCCTGGGCGAGAACGACCCGGAGATGATGTGGATGACCACCATGAACCC
>CAZBOR010000066.1:0-10159 GCA_964493585.1 uncultured Oscillospiraceae bacterium | reverse complement strand
CCCGCAGTGACCTGCGCCCTGGATGTGGTGCTCGACGGCGACGCCTTCTCCAGCACCGACAAGAACTATTTTTGGAAGGTGATCGCCCGCTACGCCACCAAGGGCAGCTATACCGTGGAGAACGGCTATGTGATCCTGACCCCGGAGGAGCTGGAGGACTGCGCCGAGGCGGTGTTCGCGGATTTCAAGGACCTGCCCGGCCTCCCCACCGGCTCCACGCTGGTGATCCATCAGGAGGCGGACGAGACCACGGAGGAGCAATATCTGCTGAAAAAGACCTCCAGCTCTGTGGAGCTGCTGTCTGCGGAATATGACCGGGACAGCAGAACCCTCACCGTGGAGGTCCGGGACGGCTCCGAAACGGTCGCCTATCAGATCGTTCTGTCCGGCAGCGCCATCAAGTCCATCACGAAGGAATAGTACATCACGGGAAACGAAGCTCCAAGGCCGCAGCCTTGGAGCTTTGTTACAGTTTTCGGGCGTGGAAATTGGACAATATCACGATTGACAGCGGCCGTCGGAAGGTCGTATAATGAATACACAAAAGGTAAATAATTATCAACCCCAAAGTGAAAGGAGGAAGAACTATGTCAAGCGGATCCTGTGGTGTGAACAACGAACAACTGAAACAGCAGCAGCAATACCTCAATATGCGGGGCGCGCAGATCGCGCAGGAGAAGGCGGGACAGCAGACCGAGCTGGGGGGACAGCCCAAGGCGCATGGCTCCAAAAAGCAGTTCATTGGCACCATCATCGGCATTGTCGCTGTGGTGGCAGTCCTGGTGCTGCTGAATTGGTTGGATGTTATTTAGGGAAACTGTTTCCGAAGAACAATATATTTTTAACAAATTTGAAACATATAATTAAATATTCTGCACAAATTTTTGCAAATCCGTGAATTGTACTGGACAAATCAAACATCCTAATATATAATGACCACAGATCGCGTGGCCAGGGACCGCAGGAAGTCCCTGACCATGCCAGACTCCTTTTGGATAGGCCGGCGTGTGCCGTGCTGCTTGGAGGCGGCCGGTTCCACAAACCACAACATACACCCCTCCCCGGCCGCCTCCGGTTCCCAATATCGCTCCCGGCCTGCCGCAAAACAAGCGTTTTGCGGCAGGCCCTTTTTTCGTATTTTTTTCAGGAAAGGGGACATACTGGCATTGAATACACGAGAAGGGAGCGAAAGCGCTTGGAAGAAACGATCAAGGTCTGGTCCGAAATCGGACGGCTGCGGCGGGTCATGCTGCACCGGCCGGGAGAGGAGCTGCTGAACCTCATGCCGGAGCATCTGGATCGGCTGCTGTTTGACGATATTCCATATCTGCGTCTGGCTCAGGAGGAGCACGACCGGTTCGCGGAGATCCTGCGGAGCCAGGGCGTGGAGGTGGTCTATCTGGAGGACCTGACAGCGGAGGCCCTCACCGACGAGGCCGTACGGCTGCAATTTGTCCGGGAGTATCTACAGGACGCGGGCATCCGGGGCAGCAAGCGGATCGGCCGGATGGTGGAGTATTTCATGGGCTTTTCCACCAGGAACATGGTGCTGAAAATGATGGCCGGCGTCCGCAAGTCGGAGATCCACGGCTACGGCCGGAAAAACCTGACGGACTATCTGGAGGGGGAATACCCCTTTGTCATCGACCCCATGCCAAACCTCTACTTCACCAGGGACCCCTTTGCCTGCATCGGCAGCGGCGTGGCCCTGCACCATATGTACAGCCGGACCCGAAACCGGGAGACGCTGTTCGGAGACTATATTTTCCGGTATCACCCCCGGTACCGGGAGGTCCGGCGGGTCTATGACCGGAGCGAGGAGCACACTCTGGAGGGCGGCGACATTGTGGTTCTGAGCCATCAGGTGGCGGCGGTGGGCATCTCCCAGCGGACCGAGCCGTTTGCCATCGAGGTGCTGGCCAAGCAGCTCCTGGGGCTGGGCTTTGAGAAGGTCCTGGCCATTGATATTCCCAAGCGCCGCAGCTTTATGCACCTGGACACGGTGTTCACCATGGTGGACCGGGACAGGTTCACCGTCCATCCCAATATCCAGGGCAGCATGGAGGTGTTCGTGCTGGAGCCTGGGGACGGCGGCCATCTGTCCATCCACCAGGAGCGGGCGTCCCTGGACCACATTTTGCAGGACCACCTGGGACTGGACCATGTGACGCTGATCCCCTGCGGCGGCGGCAGCGTCATCGACGCGGCCAGGGAGCAGTGGAACGACGGCTCCAACACCTTTGCCGTGGCGCCGGGCCGGGTCATCGCCTATGACCGGAACCATGTGACCAATCAAATCCTCCGGGACCACGGCGTGGAGGTGCTGACCATCCCCAGCTCCGAGCTGGCCAGAGGGCGCGGCGGTCCCCGCTGCATGACCATGCCGCTGGTGCGGGACAATATTTCATAAGAAGGAGTCATTACTATGCCGGTAAATCTGAAAGGCAGAGCCTTTTTGACACTGATGGATTTTACGCCCCAGGAGCTGCGCTATCTCCTGGACCTGAGCCACGACCTGAAGGCGAAGAAGCGTTCGGGCATCCCCGGAGGGCTGCTCCAGGGGAAGAACGTGGCGCTGCTGTTTGAAAAGACCTCCACCCGGACCCGCTGCGCCTTTGAGGTGGCGGTTCACGATGAAGGCGGCCATGTGACCTTCCTGGAGCCGGGAAGCTCCCAGATGGGGAAAAAGGAGTCCATGGAGGACACCGCCAGAGTCCTGGGCCGGTTCTTTGACGGGATCGAATACCGGGGCTACGACCAGAAGGTGGTGGAAACCCTGGCCCGGTACAGCGGCGTGCCGGTATACAACGGCCTCACCGACCAGGACCATCCCACCCAGATCATCGCGGACTTCATGACCATGGAGGAGCACATTTCCAAGCCCCTGTCCCGGTGCAAGCTGGTGTTTGTGGGAGATGTGCGGAACAATATGTGCTATGCGCTGATGTATGGCTGCTGTAAGCTGGGCGTGGACTTTGTGGGCTACGGCCCCAGAGAGCTGATCGACGGGGTGGACCCCCAGGTGCTGCGGCAGGTCCGGCAGGCGGCGGAGCGCTCCGGTGCGCGGATCGTGCTGACCAACGACCGGGAGACGCTGGCGGGGGCCGACGCGGTGTACTCCGACATCTGGGCCTCCATGGGCGAGGAGGACAAGATTCCCCAGCGGGCAAAGCTCCTGGCGCCCTACCGGGTGGATATGGCGCTGCTGGAGGCCACGAAGAACCCGGACGTGATCTTCCTGCACTGTCTGCCCTCCTTCCATGACGGGGAGACGGCCCTGGCAAAGCAGTATCTGGACAAGGGCGTGGACATCCGCGAGGTCACGGACGAGGTGTTCCGGAGCAAGCACTCCGTGGTCTTTGACGAGGCGGAAAACCGGATGCACGCCATCAAGGCCATTCTGGTGGCGACCCTATGAGCCCGGCCACAAGGATCGTGGTCGCTCTGGGCGGCAACGCCCTGGAGGACAAGCGTCTGCCGCCTACGGCCCAGGCCCAGGCCCAGGTGGCCGCCCGGACGGCGGAATACCTGGCGGAGATGAGCTGCGCCGGCTATGAGATGGCGGTGGTCCACGGCAACGGGCCGCAGGTGGGCCGGATTCTGCTGGCCTCGGAGACGGCGGCGGACAAGACCCCTCCCATGCCCTTTGACGTATGCGGGGCCATGAGCCAGGGGTATATCGGCTACCATCTCCAGCAGAAGCTCCGCTGCGCCCTGATGGACCGGGGCCGGGACATCCCCGTGGTAACGGTCATCACGCAGATGGTGGTGGACCGGGAGGACCCGGCCTTTCAAAGCCCCACCAAGCCCATCGGCCCCTTCTACAGCCGGGAGGAGGCGGAGGCCCTGAGCCGGGAAAAGGGCTACACCATGCGGGAGGACGCGGGCCGAGGCTGGCGGCGGGTGGTGGCGTCGCCCAGTCCCAGGCGCATCGTGGAGATCGGTACGCTGCGGACTCTGTGGGACACCACCATCGCCATCGCCTGCGGTGGCGGCGGTATCCCGGTGGTGGTGGAGAACGGCGGGGGCCTGAGGGGCGTGCCGGCGGTCATTGACAAGGACCTGGCTGCCCAGAAGCTGGCCGGAGAGATGGGCGCGGACATTCTGCTGATCCTCACGGAGGTGGACGCGGTGTGCATCGACTTCCGAAAGCCCACGGAGCGGAAGCTCCGCCATGTGACGCCGGAGGAGCTGGAGCGATACTGCCGGGAGGGGCAGTTCCCCGCCGGGTCCATGCTGCCCAAGGTCCGGGCGGCCATGGACTTTGTGCGGGAACATCCCCAGGGCAAGGCCATCATCACCGCGCTGGACCGGGGCCTGGAGGCGCTGAAGGGGCAGTGCGGCACCGTCATCACGGCGAAGGGCGGCGACGGCCCTTGAAGCAGTTAAAGATGCCTTCGGCCTACACCATTTTGCTGGTGCTGATCCTCGTCGTGGCCGCCCTGACCTGGATCATGCCGGCGGGGCAGTACCAATACCTGTCAGACGGCGCGCCCATCACCGGGACCTACAGCCAGGTGGCCCGAAACGGGCAGAATTTGCTGGATGTGGTCCAGGCGCCCCTCAGCGGCTTTTATGAGGCCATTGAGATCGCCGTGTTCATTCTGATGGTGGGCGGTTTCCTGGGGGTCCTCGGAAAGACCGGGGCCGTGGACGCGGGGATCGCCGCCATCGTCGCCCGTCTGGGCAGCCGGGGCGGGATCCTGATCCCCATTCTCATGGCGGTCTTTGCCCTGGGCGGCACCACCTTCGGAATGGCGGAGGAGACCATCGCCTTTTATCCCCTGCTGATTCCGGTGATGGTGGCGGCGGGCTATGACACCGTAACCGCCGTCAGCGTGATCCTTTTGGGCGCGGGCGCGGGCGTCCTCGGCTCCACGGTAAATCCCTTCGCCACGGGGATCGCGTCGGGCTTCGCGGGCATCAGCATGGGCGAGAACATCGGCCTGCGGCTGGTGATCCTGGCGCTGGCGGTGGCCGTCAGCACAGGCTTTGTGATGCTCTACGCACGGCGCGTCCGCGCCGACCCCGGATGTTCCCTGGTATCCGCCCAGCGGGAGGAAAATCTCCGCCATTTCGCGGTCCGTTCCGACCGGACCGCAGACCTGACCGGGCGGCAGAAAACGGCGCTCCGGCTCTTCGGGCTGACCTTCGCGGGGATGGTCTACGGGGTCATTCCCTTCGCGGATATGGGGATCACCTGGCTCCCCACCCTGGGCTGGTGGTTCCCGGAGCTGTCCGCCCTGTTCTGGGTGGCGGCGGTGCTGACGGGCATCGTCTGTCGTGTGGGGGAGAAGGAGATTGTGGAGGGCTTTATCAGCGGCGCGGCAGACCTGCTGGGCGTGGCCTTTATCATCGGCATCTCCCGCGGCATCACCGTCATTATGAACCGGGGCATGATTACCGACACCATCCTCCGCTGGGGCGAGGAGGCCCTTGCCGGGCTGGGCGGCGTGGGCTTTGTGCTGACAGCCTTTGGAATCTTCCTGGTGCTGTCCTTCCTGATTCCCTCCACCTCCGGTCTGGCCACGCTGTCCATGCCGGTGATGGCGCCTCTGGCGGAGATGACCGGGGTCAGCCGCGCACTGGTGGTGACGGCCTTTCAGTCCGCGTCGGGTCTGGTGAATCTCCTCACACCCACCTCGGCGGTGGTCATGGGGGCCTTGGCCATTGGCCGCGTCAGCTATGGGGTGTGGCTCAGATATATCTGGAAGCTGCTGCTGATCCTGACCGCAGTGTGCGTCATATGCCTGTCGGCCGGCGCACTCCTGTAGCCGTGCGGCAGGCCGCGAAGGGCAGCGAAAAACGGGCGTACTGCCTTTGCAGCACGCCCGTATGCGTATCAGTCCCGGAGCTGTACCTCCAGAGCCTTGAATTTCAGGGGATTGATCTCCACGCGGACCGGATCGCCCACCTGACAGGGAATGTCGGTGACATCGCAGACGGTCTGGACCATCCCCACATGGCCCAAAACCCTGGCCTTCTGGCCGTTGACGCTTACATAGATGGCCTTGTGGGTGACAAACGCCTTGATGTTGGACAGGACGCCCACAAAGCAGTCCCGGAAGCGGCTCACATCGTTCCGGGCGGGCGCGCCGAAGCCGTGGAAATATCCCACGCTGAACACGGCGGTGGTGGTGGTGCGCCTGGCCCTCCAGCACGCGCCGTAGCCCACCGAGTGTCCCTTGGGAATGGTCCGCAGCACCTCCACCTGTGCCTCGCAGTAGCCCACGGGACGGAGCTGGGGAAATCCCGAAAAGGCCAGCCGTCCCAGCAGCGCCGAGCCAAGCCGCACGCCGTCCAGGTGCATCTCCGGATATTTGAGAAACGCCGAGGAATTGCAGCAGTGCCGCAGTCCCGGCGAAATGCCCCGCTGCTCCAGCCCGGACAGCACCCCCTGGAAGGCGGCGAACTGGGCGCGGGTGGCCTTTTCGTTGTCATAGGCGCGGTTGAAATGGGTGTAGATGCCCCGGACCTCCAGGTGCGGGAGCCTGTAAACGGCGGAGATGCCCTCTATATCCTCCGGCAAAAACCCGTATCGGCCCATGCCGGTGTCGATTTTCACATGACAGGGACATCGAATCCCCAGCTCTGCAGCCAGGCGGTCCGCAGCCTGCGCGGTGGCCGGACAGCCCACGGTGATCACCGCCCGGTCCTCCATCAGCGCCCGCAGCTCCTCCTCCAGTCCGGTCTCCCGGAGCATCAGAAGCTCGGCGGAGTCAAAGCCCGCCTGCCGCAGCCGGCGGACCTCCGACGGCTCCGTCACCGCAAACCGGGTGACGCCGCAGGAAAAGAGTATCTCCGCCATGGTCTCCAGTCCCAGGCCGTATCCGTTTCCCTTGATGACGCCGTAGACGGCGGCCTGTCCGGCTTTTTCCAGCAGGAACCGGACGTTCTCCGTGAGCCTTGACCGCTCCACAATATATGCCTTCATAGCCGCCTCACTTCTTGTTTTTCAGCATATAGAGCTTGTGCCGCAGGTGCATGAAGATGGGCTTGGCCGTGTTGATAAGCCAGTTGACGGGCCGGTTCAGCACCAGGTCCATCTCCCCCACAAACTCCACATAGTCCCCGCCGAAGCCCAGCTTGAACTTGTACAGGCCATAGAGCGGATGGTCCTCCCCCACGCGGCCGGGAACGCCCCGGAAGTCGTAGAGGCGGCAGCCCTTTTCCACGGCCCACTCGATCATGCGCCACTGGAGCTGGTAGTTGGGCATCAGGTTCCGGTGCTCGTTGGCGGAGGCCCCGTAGAGATACCACACCTTGTCGCCATACCAGATGGCCAGGGTCCCGGCGATGGCCTGGCCCTCGTAGTAGGCCATATACAGCCGCGCGTGCTCGCCCAGGTTGTCCAGCATACTCTCGAAATAGCTCTGGTCCCTGGTCACGAAGCCGTCCCGCACGCCGGTCTCCAGCATCAGCCGGGCAAATTCCGGCACCGCCTCCTTGCCGCATATTCTGGTGACGACGCCCTTTTTTGGCGCGGTCCGGACCTTGCGCCGGGTGGATTGGGGCAGCGCCGCCAGCAGCTCCTCGCTGGTCTTTCCCTGGGTGCTTAGCCGAAAGACATACTGGGGCTGAATGGCGTCAAATTCCGCGCCGCCGCCGGTGAGGCGAAAGCCCAGATCCTCCAAAATCCTCCGGTAGCCCGTCTCGGAGGATGGCACATCCGGGTCGATCTTGATGACGTAGGCGTGGTACTTTTTCGCCAGGGCCCTGGCCCCTGCCATCAGGTCCTCCAGGGTCTCCCGGTCGTCCAGATCCGTCACCGGACCCCGGCAGGCGTACATCATGGTAAAGGGCAGACCGGGAACGATTTTGCGGATAAGCACCGCCATACTGCCCTTGATGTTTCCATCCGGTCCCCGCGAAACGATGGCCTCCCAGCGCCACATGGGCTTCTGCCTGGCCCAGAGCACGCTCTGGGCGAAGTGTCCCTTGGGGTGGGACTGGACAAAGGCCTCGTATTCGGGGATCTGTTGGTTTGTGATGATCTCTGACATAGGTATATCTTCTCCAATTTATAGTTTCATCGGGCGCAGGCCGCCACCAGCCCCCGCCAGATGTCTCTGGCCGATCGGTAGTCCTGCCACATATGCTCCGGGTGCCACTGGACGCCCAGGAAGAACCGCGCGCCGGGCAGCTCCACCGCCTCGATCACGCCGTCCTCCGCCAGAGCGGAGACCGTGAGGCCCGGCGCGGCCTCCCACACGGCCTGATGGTGCATACTGTTGACGGAAAGATGCTCCTTCCCGACCAGACCGGAAAGCAGCGTATCGGGCAGGACCGTCACCTGATGGTGGGGCAGGTCATAGGGCTTGCTCTGGCGGTGGATGACGGCGGAGGGCCGCTCCGTGGGCAGATCCTGGTACAGCGTGCCGCCCAGGGCAACATTCATCACCTGGATGCCCCGGCAGATGCCCAGCACGGGCTTGTCCAGCTCCAGGAGCCGCCGGACCATATACAGCTCCTGGCGGTCCCGCAGCAGCGCCTGATAGCCGCACTGGGGAATACGCGCCTTGCCGTAAAGCTCCGGTCCCACATCCTGTCCGCCGGTGAATACAAAGCCGTCAAAGCTCCGGCAGTATTCCTCCCACAGCTTCGGATCGTCGCTCAGCGGCAGCAGCACCGGCAGACCGCCGGCCTCCTCCGCGCCGCCAAAATACAGGGGATTGATCCATAGTGTCTGATTTTCCGCGTTATAAAGGGGCAGTACCCCGATGCGTGGACGCATAGAAATCTTCCTTTGCGATAGAATTTGGTGCTTATGCGTGGGGTACCGTATCCCGGCTTCGGATCACGTGCTCCGTGAGCTGGACCTGCATCTGGCGGAGCTGGGCCACGTTGCCTCCCGGATAATAGCTGCGGGCCACGGCGCAGGCGGCGTAGTCCGGGCCGTGGGCGATCTTCAGATAGCCCTCCTCCACGGGCGCGCCGGAGCAGGGGTCCAGGGCGCGCCACACGCCGCCGCAGTAGACCTCCGCCCAGAAGTGGGCCTGGGGAAGTCCCAGGGCCAGACCGCTGACAAACCGGGCCGCCAGTCCGGAGAGCCGGCACAGGGTCAAAAACACATGGGCGAAATCCTTGGCGTCTCCCTGGCCCGCGCCGAAGGCCTCCGCAGCGGTCTGGTACCGGGAGTCCACGGTATAGTTGAGCAGCCGGTAGGTGAGGCTGCACAGGGCCTGCGCCCGCGCCCAGTCCCCCTCCGGCAGAGAGGCCGAGCTGACGAGCCGCGCCATCTGCTCCGTGGGCTGTGTCAGGCGGGTGGGGTAGAGATACAGCCGGTCCAGAGGATCGTGCGTGAGGTATTTGGAGCAGAGCACAAATCCCGTCGCCGTGAAGGAGAAGCTTTGATGCTTCTTGTCGATGGTACCTGTACACATTTCGTTGCCATAGACATCGGTGATGTGGGTCAGGGCCGTAAAGGGCGTGACGGTGAGCTTGTGGGCGTAGGACCGCTGAAAGGGGTAGGTCCCCGGCATACAGCGCAGCAGAAAGCTGTGCTTGGTGATGGTACCGGAAAACGTCTGCTGTCCGCTGAATGTGAACGCATATTTTTTCATGAAATGCCCCTCCTTATTCCGCCATGACCCAGGTGTCCTTGAAGCCGCTGATGGCCGTGCCGTCGCTCCGCCGGACCGTGAAGCGGCTCAGGCCGCCCATCCACACGCGGATGGAATCCGAATGGACCGTATACGCCCGGAAATCGCACCTGGCCTGCTCGTGCTGACCGTCGGGCGCGGTGACGGGCAGCCGCTCCGCCTCCAGAATCTCCTGGGCGATGAACCGCCGGGGCGCGGCGGAAATCTGCGCGGCCAGCTCCTCCCGCTGCTGCGTGCTGAGAGCACGGCCCCATATGGCGCCGGTGCGCCGGTCGCTGCCCACCTCCTTAAAGATCAGCTTATCCATGTGCTCCAGCACATATTCGCGCTGGTCGGGATACCAGGGCAGATAGGAGGGGACGTTTTTCAGGATCGGCTCCTCGTCCAGATAGTACCGGATCATCTCCGGCACAAAGCAGCCCAGGCCCCGGTCCTCCGCCACGGAGCAGCCCGGCGCGTTGATAATGGCGATGTTTCCGGCGCAGTAGACCTCCATCAGATGCGGAATGCCGCAGGGGGTCTCCTCGTCGAAGCACAGGGGGTCCAGCATCCGGTCC
>CAZBOR010000065.1:0-10360 GCA_964493585.1 uncultured Oscillospiraceae bacterium | reverse complement strand
TTGAAAAGCAGGAGATGATCGTGGTCTGCAAGCCGGAGGACTCCATGGCCTGGTACGAGAAGCTGTGGCAGTATTCCGTAGAGCTGTTCCGGTCCATGGACATCCCCGTGCGGGAGCTGGAGTGCTGCTCCGGCGACCTGGCGGACCTGAAGGTCAAATCCTGCGACATCGAGGCGTGGAGCCCCAGACAGCAGAAATACTTTGAGGTCTGCTCCTGCTCCAATCTGGGCGACGCCCAGGCCCGGCGGCTGCACATCCGCTACAAGGACGAAAACGGCCGCACCGCACTGGCCCACACGCTGAACAACACCTGCGTCGCGCCCCCAAGAATGCTCATCGCTCTGCTGGAGAACAATCTGCAGCGGGACGGCACCGTGCTGATCCCCCAGGTGCTGCGGCCCTATATGGGCGGCAAGGACAAGCTCGTTCCCAATTCATAATTCGATAAGGAGGAAACTACGAATGAAAGGCTTTATGCAGGAATTCAAGCAGTTTATCATGCGCGGCAACGTCATCGATCTGGCGGTAGGCGTCGTCATCGGCTCCGCGTTCACTGCCATCGTCACCGCCATCGTGGAGGACATCATCACGCCCATCATCTCCCTAATCATGGGCAGCGACGCGCCCTTCGGATCGTTCTATGTGGGTCCCTTCGGCATCGGAGATGTGCTGGACAAGATCCTGGCCTTTATCATTACCGCCATCGTGCTGTTCGTCATTGTCAAGGCCGTCAACCGCCTCTCCACCAGGCAGAAGGAGCCGGAACCGGAGCCGGAGCCGCCGGAGCCCTCCAAGGAGGAGCTGCTGCTGACAGAGATTCGGGATCTCCTGAAGGAAAAGTAATAATATGGATATTAAGTTTCCCCAGGAGCGGGACCCCTTTCCCAAAACCATGGCCCAGGCGGTTCTGAGCTGTATCGCCGCCCTGGCCCTTGGCCTGTTCCTGGGCAACGCCCTGGGGGCGTTCTTCGGCACCGACGAGTCCATCGTCAACACCTCCAACTATACGGACCGCATGGCGGCGGTCCGGACCATGTTCACGGACAAGGACCAGCTGGAATCCTACTCCCTGACGGCCCTGTCGCTCCAGGACATGGACGGTCTGAAGCTCTACACCAGCCGGAACGGAGATCATGTGCTGGCGGATTGGAACGGGGAGCTGACAGACGCCGACACCCTGTTTGACGAGGACATCCGGCTGTCCCTGCTGGAGCTGATGAACACCGGGGACGCCCTCTATGGCCAGGAGACCACCGCCGGCGTCCCCATCGACGACATCCGGCTTCTGAACGTGGCGGTGTCCGGGGGCGTGGTGTACTACTATGTGTACTACGACGAGGCGGGATATATCGGTCTGGCCTTTGATTCCACGCGGGAAACGCTGATCCAGGAGACGGACAGCGCGCTGCCCCTGACCAAGACCGAGGATGGATATTACGAGTGGTTCATCCTGTACTATATTTCGGAGGACTGACCATGGAGCGGAATATCATTCTCACGGGAATGCCCGGCGCCGGGAAGAGCACCATCGGCGTGATTTTGGCCAAGACCCTGGGCTATGACTTCTTGGACTCCGATCTGGTGATCTGTCGCCGGGCCGGAAAGACCCTCCAGGAGATCTTGGACCAGGAGGGCCTGGACGAATTCCTCCGATTGGAGGAGGACGTGATCTGCGGTCTGGAGCTGCGCCGGACGGTGCTGGCCACCGGCGGCTCGGTCCCCATGCGGCCCCGTGCCATGGAGCACCTGAAGCGCCAGGGCACGGTCCTCTACCTGGATGTGGCGCTGGAGGAGCTGCGGGTCCGCCTCTCCAACATCAAAACCCGCGGGATTGCCTTTGGCCCCGGGGAGTCCCTGGACACTCTGTATGCCCGCCGGACGCCCATCTATGCCCAGTGGGCGGATCTGACCATCCGGGCGGACCCCAGAGAGAACCATATCGAGCATATGGTGGACCAGATCGTCGCTGCGCTGGGAAGTCAGCGCTTTCTGGACCAGGGGCCATTTCTGTAAAAAACCGGAAGATTCCATTCAAGCTGATCGGAGGAGGGCGTACCATGCTGACGCTGATCGCCGTGGGAAAGCTCAAGGAGCCCTTTTACCGCGCCGCCGTCCAGGAATATGAAAAACGGCTCAGAGCCTACGGCGGGATACGCCTTATGGAACTGCCGGAGGTCCGGCTGCCGGAAAATCCCTCGCCGGCGCAAATCGAAAACGCCCTGAAAAAGGAGGCGGAGGCCGTGCGGCAGAGGCTCCCAAGGAGCTGCTGGCTCTGCGTGCTGACACCGGAGGGCAATCTTCTTTCCTCTGAGATGCTCTCCGCCAAGCTCCAATCGGTCCGCACCGGCGGCCGCTCGGAGCTGGTGTTTCTGATCGGCTCCTCCTATGGGCTGGACAGCGAGCTCAAGAGGCAGGGGGATTTTCTGCTGTCCATGTCCCCCATGACCTTCCCCCACCACCTGGCCCGGATCATGGTGCTGGAGCAGCTCTACCGGGCGGAGACCATGCTGCATGGTAATAAATACCATAAATAGACAGAATGTAAGAAATCCTTGTATATTCTTCCCGCATATGATAAACTATAGATAAATTTCTACCATAGGAGGCCAATTATGGGAAAACGAATGCTTGCCCTGCTCCTGACGTTCTGTCTGCTGGCGGGCCTGATGCCTGCCGTCCACGCCGCAGATACGGAAAAGCAGGTGGTGGTATATATTCCGCTGGACAACCGCCCCTTCAATGACTCACAGGTCCGCACCATGGCGGAGTCTCTGAACATGGAACTGGTCATGCCTCCGGAGGACCTGTATGCCACAAAGCTGGACGACCAGGAGCTCAATGAAAACGGCACCCAGTGCGGCAACCGGGAGGCGCTGCTCACATGGCTCCAGGCCCAGGCCGAAACCTATGACACCTTTGTCATCTCTCTGGACCAGCTGCTCTCCGGCGGACTTATGAGCTCCCGGTGCATGGAGGAGTTTGAGAGCCTGGTCTTTGACGACGGCTCCACCATGACGGAATATGAGGTCATCGACTACCTCCGGGAGCTGTCCCGGAACCACACCGTCTATATCATCGACTCGGTGATGCGGCTGGCCACCTCCGTCAACTACGACAGCTACAACCTGACCCACTATGAGCTGTTCCGGCGCTACGGCGCCGTGAGCCGCCCGGTGCTCACCGGCAGCCGTCTCAATGTGGATACTATCATCAGAAACTATCCCCTCTATGTCAACGGCTCCAGTCTGGCCTATTACTACGCGGGCTTTACCTCGGACGAGCTGTCCATCCTGCTGTCTCCCAAGGCCGCCAGCGCGGGACTTGTGACCTCTCAGGCGCTGATGGACGCCTACCTGGAACGGGAGGACCCCGCCGCAGGCTATGAGGAGGTATACAGCTCCGTCACGGCATCGGAATCCGACGGCTCCCTGCTGTCCTCCTATCTCAGCACCCGCGCCAGAAAGCTGCGCCTGACCAGCTATGCCATTGAGGAGCTTTGCGGCTCCGGCAACGTCTGTTACCTTCTGGGCGTTGACGATTCCGCCGAGGGAAACACCATTCAGACCAACGAGATCGCGCTGTTTGAGTCGCTGCTCTCCGGCCACAACGGCCAGATCTTCAGTGCCTTGGACGGCCTGGGACAGACCGCCCTCAGCACGATTTTCCTGAAGGAGCACAGCGGCGCCATCTCCGCCTCCGTCACCTATTTCGGCGATGAGGTGGACGACGTGCAGACCTTTAACTGCTACACGGTTCGGGACATGATGAGCCAGACCCTCCGCTATTTCGGCTGCACGACGGTCAAAGAGGATCCGGATGTGGCCGTCGTGGCTGTCACCTCCACCGATACGAACCCCGATATTCTGCTCTGTCAGCTCGTGAGCCTGCTCAATGAAAACGAGGCGGACCAAATCCCCACCATTCTGGTGGACCTCACCGGGAACCGTCTGGACGGTCTGAACGATATGCTGCTGGAAAACACCCATATGGGGATGCTCCTGAGCTACTCCGGGTCCGCAGAGCTGCCCAACAGCATCCTCATGGCCCTGAGCCAGGGCCTTGCCCGTTACCGCGCCCTGACCCTGTCGGACTTCCAGACCGATGCGACCCAGACGGCGCACCTGCAAAGCCTCGCCTCGGCGCTGGTCCGGGAGATGGGCTACAGCGACAGCGCCAGAACCGGCATGAGCAAATACCTGACCGCCCTGGGCCTCGACCAGGACAACTTCGGCGCTTTGGACGCCGATACGATCCAGCGCATCCATACGGAGCTGACCGAGCAGGTCTCCGACGCCAGCCGGGCGGTTCTTGAGAATCTCGCCGACAGCGGCTTCATCACTTCCCTCGGCTCCTATGCCACGGGCAGCATTTCATCGGTGTCCGTCACCCGGTGCGCCTTCCCCTGGCTGCGGCAGATGGAAATTGACTGCGATGTTTCCGTGAGCTGGTCCGGCACCCCCGCTGACACGGGGACCTTCCACAGGGCCTATGTCATCGGCGTTTCCGCCACCAGCTTTGAACCCGACCGGGACATCACCCGGCAGGAGGCCGCCAAGATGCTGGTCTCCATCGTGGGCCTTACCGTGGACCTGTCGGACACTGCCTCGCCGTCGGACGTGACCCAATGGGCCAGACCCTATGTGAACGCCGCGCTGAATAAGGGCTATCTCCGGGGGTATCCCGACGGCAGCTTCCGGGGAGAAAACTCCATCACACGGGCGGAATTTGCCGCCATGCTCCATCAGTACGCCCAGGCGGAAAAGCTCGCGCTGCCCAGTATCAAGAGCATCTCCTTCACCGACGTATCCGCCGGCGATGACCTCTGGTATGTCCCGTCCGTCTACGCCCTGGCCGCCGCAGGCGTGATCTACGGCGATCCCGGCGGGACCTTCCGGCCGGAGGACCCCATCACCCGCGCCGAGGCCGTGACCATGCTGAACCGGATGTTCCATCGGGGCGAGGACCAGGCGGAGCCGCTGTCCGCCTCCCTCCGGGAGCAGCTCCGCTTCACGGACGTGACCGCTCTGTGGCATATCGTTCAAATTCAGGAGGCAAGCATCTCCCACTTTTCAAATTGATTTTCACTCTGCCGTGAGGGATCCTCCTCGCGGCAGATTTTTTTGAGAAATTTCCCGAATTCTCTTGCAAAGCCGCCCTTCTCCCGGTATAATTGGGAGGAGATTATAAAGAGGAGGAGTTCACTATGAATCAGGACGCGATTTACGACGCCAAAACCCTTGGCACACCGAAAATGCTGCTGCTGGGACTTCAGCATATGTTCGCCATGTTCGGCGCCACCATCCTTGTCCCCGCCATCACGGGGCTTTCCATCTCCGCAACGCTGCTCTTCGCCGGACTCGGTACGCTGCTGTTCCACCTTATCACCGGCAGAAAGGTCCCCGCCTTCTTGGGCAGCTCCTTTGCCTTTCTTGGGGCCTATGGCCTCGTCACCGCCTCCGGCGCAGACATCCCGCTGACCTATTCCAGCTTTGGCGTTGCCTGTGCCGGTCTGCTGTATCTGGTGCTGGCGCTGCTGTTCAAGATCTTCGGCACCCAAAAGGTCATGCGGTTCTTTCCGCCCATCGTCACCGGCCCCGTCATTATCGCCATCGGACTGACCCTGTCCCAGAGCGCGGTGGACAACTGCGCCAACAACTGGCTGGTGGCCATCGTGGCGATCCTGGTGGTCATTGCCTTTAATATCTGGGGCAAGGGAATGCTGAAGATCATCCCCATCCTGCTGGGCGTGGTGGCAAGCTATGTGTTCTCCATCCTTGTGGACGGCGCCACCAGGGACAATCTGATTGCCCAGGTGTCCTCCGCCGCCTGGATCGGTCTGCCCGTCAAGTGGAGCAACACCGCCCTGTCCATCTTCGGGGAGGGCTTTGACGGCGGGATGCTGATCACCGCCGTCATCACCATCATGCCTATTGCCCTGGCCACCATGGTGGAGCACATCGGCGACATCTGCGCCATCTCCTCCACCGTCGGCAGCAACTTTGTCTCAGACCCCGGCCTGCATCGGACCCTCACCGGCGACGGCCTCGCCACCTGTATCGCCGCCCTGTTCGGTGCGCCCGCCAACACCACCTACGGGGAGAACACCGGCGTGCTGGCGCTGTCCAAGGTCTATGACCCCAAGGTCATCCGCCTGGCCGCCGTCTTTGCTGTGGTGCTGTCCTTCTGCCCCAAGTTTGCCGCCATCATCGCGGCCATGCCCGCGGCCACCATCGGCGGCGTCAGCCTGGTGCTCTACGGCATGATCTCCGCCGTGGGCGTCCGCAACGTGGTGGAGAACCAGGTGGATTTCACCAAGAGCCGTAATGTCATCATCGCCGCCCTGATCCTGGTGCTGTCCATCGGCATCAAGTATTCCGCCGTGGGCGCCATCACCTTCCCCATCGGCTCCATCACCATCTCCCTCTCCGGCCTGGCTGTGGCCGCCATTGTGGGAATCGTTCTCAACGCCGTGCTTCCGGGCAAGGACTATGAATTCCAGAAGGACAGCGACGGCTCCACCTCTGTGAACTTCAAGGTATAGAAAAACAAAACAGGACCTGTCCCCTCTTTTCGGGACGGGTCCTCTTTTTTCCGCAAGTTTCCTCAAAAAACGAAATTTCCTTGTTTATTTTTTCGCCCGAATGAAGTATACTTATTCTTGTAAAAAAACGTAGGGAATGCGTGGGTGGTCTTATGGTCTTTTCCAGTATGCTGTTTGTATTTTTATTTTTATCTGCCAATCTGCTGTCTCAGCTTCTTCTGAAAACAGGAAAACAAAAAAATATTGCCATGCTGGTTTTCTCGCTGATCTTCTACAGCTGGTCCGGCCCACGCTATCTTCTTCTGCTGCTGGCCATGGTGCTGATCTGCTGGCTTGGCGCATTGGTCATTCAAAGCGCCGAGACGCAGCGGCGGAAAAAGACCTCCATGGCCGTTACGATTGCCCTGTGCCTGCTGATTCTCGGAATCTTCAAATATACCGGCTTCTTCCTTCGCAATATTCAGGGCATTTTCGGCGTGCCGTCCACGATCCCTGAGATTGTCCTGCCCATCGGTATCTCCTTCTACACCTTCCAGCTTATCTCCTATGTGGTGGATGTCTACCGGGGACAGGTCCGGGCGCAGAGGAAATACTGGATGCTGCTGCTCTACGCCAGTCTGTTCCATCAGTGCATCGCCGGTCCCATTGTGCGCTATCAGGACATCCGCGAGGACATCCTGACCCGCAGGGCCACGCTGTCAGAGGTCAGCACGGGCATCAGCCGGTTTACCGTCGGCCTCGCCAAAAAGGCCATCCTGGCCAACGGCTGCGCCGTCATCGCCGACAGCCTGATCTCCGTCACCACGGAGGAATTGGCCGCGCTGCCCGCCTTTGGCGTCTTTTTGGGCTGCCTGGCCTATATGCTTCAGATATACCTGGACTTTTCCGCCTACTCCGATATGGCCATCGGCATGGGCCTGATGTGCGGCTTCCACTACAAGGAGAACTTCAACTACCCCTATATTGCCGACACGGTCCAGGAGTTCTGGCGGCGCTGGCATATCTCCCTGAGCACCTTTTTCCGGGACTATGTGTACATCCCTCTGGGCGGCAACCGCTGCAGCATACGGCGGCAGCTCCTGAATCTGTTTGTGGTGTGGTTTCTCACGGGTCTGTGGCACGGGGCAAGCTGGAACTATGTGCTATGGGGCCTCTACTATCTGGTGTTCCTGTGCCTGGAGCGGTTCGTGCTCCGGGACCGCCTGCAAAAGCTCCCCGGCGTACTGCGGCATATTCTCGTGCTGCTGGTGGTCTATGTGGGCTGGATGCTGTTTAAGTTTACGGACCTGGGGCAGTTCGGCGTGGCGCTCAAGGGCCTTATCGGGCTTGGCGGCACGGGCTTTACCAATATCAGCGTAAATCTGGTGTTGAAAAACAACATTTTCTTCCTGATTTTTGCCATCGCTGCCGTGACGCCCCTGGGTAAATATCTCCGGCTGATTTTGAAAAACCTCTCCCGGAAGGGCGGCGCCTGGTTCTATGTGAATGCGGCCTGGGAGATCCTTCATCCGGTGCTGCTGCTGGTGCTCTCCGCCATGGCCCTGGTGGGCGACAGCTATAATCCCTTCCTGTATTTCCAGTTCTAGGAGGTGCGCGACTTGAATAACAGAAAGCAGAAAAACGGCCTCATTCGCGGCATCAAGCTGCTGGCCTTCGGCGGGACCCTGGCGCTGTTCAGCCTGATCGGTCTTTTGTGGTTCTTACGGCCGGACACCTCGGTGGTGGAAAAGCGGACGCTGACGGAGTTTCCGACGCTTACCTGGTCCTCCTTCTGGGACGGCAGCTTTTTCAGCCAGATAGACACCTGGTATGCCGACACCTACCCCATGCGGGAGGCGCTGATCTCCGCCAACCAGACCCTTCAGGACCGGTACGGCATCCGCACGGACCAGATCGTGGGTGATACCGCCATCGTTGCCGACGAGATTCCCGATCCGGCCACTGTGACCCCCGTCCAGGTGTCCTCCACGCCTACGCCAAGTCCCAGCCCCTCTGAGGAGCCGATAGAGGACGGCACGGTTTCCGAGATTGGCGAGATGCAGGGCAATATTTACATCACAGACAACTGCGGCTACGGCCTCTACTACTTTGGTCAGAGCGGCGCCGATGAATTTGCGGCAACCATGAACCAGTTTTATGAGAACGTCAAGGACAAGGTGGAGCTTTATATTCTCGTCGCGCCCATCAGCGCCGGCGTCATGCTGGACGAGAGCGTCCTGGAGGATATGGGATGCAGCGACGAGGGCAAGGCCATCGAATATGTATACAGCCAGCTTAACGAGGGCATCCACACCATATCCGTCTATGACAATCTGAAAAAGCACAACGCCGAGTATATCTATTTCCACACAGACCACCACTGGACCGCCCTGGGCGCCTACTATGCCTATGAGATGTTCTGTGAGGAAAAGGGCTTCACGCCCCATAAAATTGAGGATTTTGAGACCATCGAGTTCGACGACTTTATGGGGACGTTCTATTCCAGCAGCAACAAATCCTCGGAGCTGCTGGAGAATCCCGACACGGTGATCGCCTACATACCAAACGGCACCAACGATATGTTCATGGAGATGCAGGACGGTCGGGAGGTAGACTGGCGCATTGTCAACGACGTGTCCTCCTATCCCAATTCCGAGCTGTACGCCACCTTTGCCGGAGGCGACCAGCCCTTCAGCTACGCCCACAATGAAACCATCACCGACGGAAGCTCCGTGGTGGTCATCAAGGATTCCTACGGAAACGCATTCATTCCCTGGCTGGTGGACCACTATGAGCACATCTATTGGATCGACTTCCGCTACACCTCCAACACCATCTCCCAGATGGTGGAGGACTACGGCGTCCAGGACGTGATTCTGGCCTGCAATATCTATAACGGCACGACCGCCGGTGTCATCGACTATTTGGCGTCCATTGGTCAATAATTTTCTGTCTCCCTTTCCAACGCTCTGTGGGGAAGGGAGACTCTGATGTTCTCGCCAAAGAGCCTGTACCGGAGAAGTCGGCTCAGCCAAATGGCTCCAAAGCTCACCAATATCCACAGAAAAAAGTAGGAGATACAGATCTGTCCCATAAAATTATAGGGCAGGCGGCTGTAATCCCACACCCGGAGACCCAGCAGCCCGTTGATG
Organism: uncultured Oscillospiraceae bacterium; assembly: GCA_964493585.1. Classification (GTDB taxonomy): domain Bacteria; phylum Bacillota; class Clostridia; order Oscillospirales; family Oscillospiraceae; genus HGM13006. The sequence goes on along the minus strand of CAZBOR010000065.1, from coordinate 688 downwards.
ATGAGGCCGCTGCAAAGCTCCATCGCCGTAAGGATACACGCGCCCAGCACCGACAGCATCACCATGGGAAGCTCCCACAGCCGCCGGTCCATATACTCCAGCAGCAAAAAGCAGACGCCGCCCACCAGAAACATACTGCCATGGCTCCACTTCCGCCACAGAAGCTCCAGCGCCACATAGCCCATGCCGCCCAGATACCCCATGACCGCCGATTTCCACGCTTTCATTTGATCACCGGAATTATTATATGCCTTATCCTTCGGATTTATGAGCGGACAGGAAACTTTTTCTGAAAATCGGTGTTGACAAATGGAAAAAAAACCGCTATAATAAGGACCGCTTGATTGACAAGATAAAGTCATTTGATGGCTTTCCAATGGCGGCATAGCTCAGTTGGTAGAGCATTCGGTTCATACCCGGAGTGTCACTGGTTCAAGTCCAGTTGCCGCTACCAATAAGGCGGAGTTCTTCCGCCTTTTTCTTTCATCTGATGTGCTGCGTCACATCATCCCCGGCCCGGTGGTCAAGCGGTTAAGACACGGCCCTTTCACGGCTGTAACACGAGTTCGATTCTCGTCCGGGTCACCAAAAATCTCTCATGCCGCAGCATGAGAGATTTTTACTTCTGCAACCCAATTCTTAGAAACTACAGAATCAGGAGTGTCTCCCATGTAAAACTGATTTTTCT
>CAZBOR010000064.1:0-10450 GCA_964493585.1 uncultured Oscillospiraceae bacterium | reverse complement strand
GAAATGCGGCGGGTCCCCTTGATGTCTGCCCTCTGCGGTTTGCTCGTCATTTCGGAGCGGGCGGAAGCGTATCATTCATGCTCCCGGTGCGATAGCCGCCCAGATCGAGCGTCACATAAGCAAAGCCGAGAGATTTCAGCGTATGATAGACAACGGTTCTCGTCTGCGCCTCCATGAGCTTCGGAAACTCCTCCGGAAGGAGCTCGATACGGGCCAGCGTGCCATGGACCCGCACCCGCACCTGATGAAAGCCAAGATCCAGCAGGAGCTGCTCCGCCCGATCCACCATCTGCAGGCGTTTTTCGTCGATCGTTTCCCCGTAGACAAACCGGGAGGCCAGACAGGCAAAGGACTGCTTGTTCCATGTGGAAAGCCCCAGCTGTCTGGACAGCAGACGGATTTCCTCCTTGTTCAGCTCCGCTCTCCGCAGAGGACTGGAGACCTTCAGCTCCGCCACCGCCTGAAGTCCGGGACGATAATCGCCGTTGTCATCCATATTGGAGCCTTCGGCTACGGCCTGAAACCCCTCCCGCTGCGCGATCGCCCAGATCTTTTCAAACAGCTCGCGCTTGCAAAGGTAGCAGCGGTTCTTCGGGTTCTGCCGGAACCCTTCAAGCTCCAGCTCCTCGGATTCTGTGACAATATGCCGGATACCGTTTGCTTCACAGAAGGCTTTTGCTTCGTTCAGCTCCCGTACCGGGAACGCGCAGGATGCGGCGGTGACAGCGATGGCCTTTTCGCCCAGCACATCATGGGCGACACGCAGCAGGAGCGTGGAATCCACGCCGCCGGAAAAGGCCACCACAACGCTGCCAAGCTCCCTGAGGGAATTCTGCAGCGCGGTGTATTTTTCGGTCAGGTTCATAAAGACACGCATACCTTTCTTTTCGGGTTATGGTCATTGAAAAAACAGCGTCAGCCGGAGGCGACAACTTCCCCGCCGGGGGACCCGGCAGGGAAACTGCTTGTCGTATTACAGAAGGCCCTTTAGGGGATTGCGCGACGCATCCACCGAGAGGGTGCCGTTTCTGGGGTTTCTGTCCTCCCAGCTGGGGCTGTTCCAGATGGGCTGCGAAATCTCGCCGGCATAATCCTCGTAGGTTTCCCCCTCGGGATGCCGGAGAAACAGCTCCTCCGGCGTTCGGCTGAGCGCTCTGCGCTTTCCGTCGTCGGCCCACAGCTTATCGAAATCCACCTGCGGGAGGATCCGGCTGGGATAGCTGCGGAACAGCACATCGCTCTGATCCGCGCCGAAGCCGGACAGCGCCAATCTGCGGACGTCACAGGTCTTACGGAAGGCCGGAATGCTGTACAGCTCGCGGACATACCCCCAGATGTTCTCATAGTCCCGGATCCGGTGCTTGGTGGGACCGATGTTCTGATAGTAGCTCACATCCCAGCGGACCAGCGTAACAAAGGCGCGGATGTCGCTGTCCGAGACATAGTCGCCGAACAGGAACCGGTTATCGGAAAGGCGCACCTCCAGCTTGTCGAGGGAATCGTAAAAATCCTCATACGCCTCCTCATAGGCGCTTACCGACTGGCAGAAGGCCATGCGGTAATGGGCGTTGTTGATGTGCGGGAACAGCCAGTCGTTAAACTCGTCGATCTCTCTGCGGAATTTCTTGGGGTAGAGATCGGGGGCGTCCTTGGGCTGGAAGGGACGGAACTGTACCTCAAGGTAGTTCGTAAGACGATGATAGTCGTTGTTTACGGCCTTCTTTTCGACGGTATCCACCAGGGTGGGGGTGGTGGCTCTCCCCTTGAAAGCCGGATCTGCGCGCCGATAGAACTCGCTGAGGAAATACGCGCCTGTGGCGGGGTCCTTGAAGCCCGGCTGATCCGCGAAGCCCCAGCCGTATTTGTTCTGCTCTCCGCTGGGGGTCACAAGCTGATCGCCGATCACGCCCTGAAGCCCCAGCAGATCGCGAGCGATCACCGGGCGGTTTGACCAGTTGCAGCCAATGGCCCAATAGATGGAGTAGCGGCCGGAGGCCGCCTTGAGCTCCCCTTCCTGATCGCCGAAGGGCCGGATAAACGAGTTCGGCTGGCGGATAAAGGCGCCGGTCTCGTCGATCTCACGCTTGGTCTCCATCGGGCGGGGCGGTACGCCCACCTCCTGTGCAAACTGTTCCGCGAGCGCATCTGTATAGATTTTTTCTGACATAGAGATTCCTCCGATCATAGTCGCGTTATTCGTCTGTGGGAACAGGGTCCCTGTAGACGGTTTCTCCCGGAACGGGAAGCCGCATTTCCGGCGGACACACCGCCCCATAGGGCAGCTTCTCGTAATCGTTATCCCCGAACCGTGTTCCCTCCGGGAACAGGAATCCGGCCTCCTCCATAAATCCGGGGTCGATCTCGTCGGGGACATGGCCGTTTTCATCCGCCCAGGTCATCATACCGGTTTTCATTCGGCGGAACCCGAATTTTTCATACATGGAGACTGTCTGGGGATGGGTGTAGAGGATCACTGTGCAGCCGGGGACCTGCTTCAGCAGGTGCTGAAGGATCCCGCGCCCCAGCTGCAGCCCCTGATACCGTTCATCCAGACTGACGTTATAGACCGCGGCCTGGCAGACGCCGTCGGACAATGCGCGGGCTACGCCGATCAGGTAATCCCCATCATAGAGGAATGTGCGGGCGTAGCTGCGCTCAAAGATCGTTTTCTGCGTTTCCGGCGGGAAGGGACTCAAATGCTGTAGAAGCTCCTGGACCCGCGCCCAATCTACAGAGTCCGTTTCCGTTTCATAGTGAAGGTTCATGTCAATGCCCTGCCTGGAGGAATTTGTTTGCCGGATCCCCGCTGAGCTTCTCGCGTCCCGACGGTGCGCTCCAGAGACCCTCGATGTCCATCTCCTGAAGGACCAGATCGTAATAGGTGTTGACGCGATAGCCCTCCGCCTGAGGCTTGCTGGCCGCAAAATCCTTAAAATAGGTGTTATGCTTGAACGCGGGAATCTGCCAGAGGTCCCGCATATAGGGCCAGAGGTTTTTATAATCCACCAGCCGGTGCTTGCAGGGGCCGATGCAGCGGGAGTAGCTGTAATCGAAACGGGCCAGCGAGGTAAACAGCCGCACATCGCTGTCCGTGACATAGTCTCCGAACAGGAACCGTCTGTCCTCCAGCCGTTTATCCATCCATTCCAGCCCCGCAAACAGCGCCTCATATGCCTCGGAGAAGGCTTTTAGGGACGCGGCGAAATTACAGCGGTAAAATGCGTTATTTACGTTGTCAAAGAGCCAGTCGTTCAGCTTGTCGATTTCCTCCCGCAGCGGCTCCGGATAGAGGTCCGGGGCGTTGTCCTTCTGCAGCGGCGCAAAATCCACCTCCAGATAGTTGGTCAGACGGTGATAATCGTTGTTTGCCACCTTGCCGGTTTTCTTGTCGATCAGCGCCGGAACGGTGGGACGGCCGGTGTAGTCCGGGTCCCCGGCATAATAGGCCTCACTGAGAAAGCGATACCCCAGCTCCGGGTGGCCTTCCTTTCCAAACTCCACCAGCTCCCAGCCGAGATTCTCCTCGTATCGGCCCATATCCGCGATGGTGACGTCAATGCTGTCGAGGCCCAGCAGCTCCCGCACAATGGAGGCCCGGTTGGACCAGTTGCAGCCCTTGGCCCAGACCAGCAGGTAACGTCCCGCCTCCACCGGATTCGGCCCGTGCTCGCCAAACCCATCGGTGAAGCGGTTTGTCTGCCGGACGAAGGCTCCGTTTGCGTCGATTTCCCTGCTTTCCGTCAGCTTCGGACGAAGCCGTACCCTGCGGCCGTCGATCTCAAAATAGGTGTTCTGTCCCATAAGCTCTATCCTCCTTACTGCGCCTCGATGCGGAATTTCTGGTGGGGGTCGCTGCTGAGGTGGGCGCGATTCGGCGCCTGTTCCCAGTAGGCGTCAAAGTCAATTTCATTCAGAAACCGCTCGTTAAAGCTCAGAAAGTCCTCTGTGTTGGGGTGTTCGGCGTCTGGCTTTGGAACCGCAAAATCCTTAAAATAGGTGTTATGCTTGAATGCGGGAATCTGATATAGGTCGCGGGCATAGCCCCAGAGGTTCGGATAGTCGATGAGGCGGTGCTTGGTGTGTCCCAGCTGGCTGGTATACCGAATGTCCAGCCGTGCCAGCGTGACAAACAGCCTTACATCGCTGTCCGTGACATAATCTCCAAACAGGAACCGCCGGGACGCCAGATGCTCCTCCAGCTGATCCATCGCCGCATAAAAGGCGTTGTAGGCGTCCCAGTATGCCGGCGCGGAGCGGGCAAAGGCGGTCTTATAGACGCCGTTGTTGATATTGTGAAACAGCCACCAGTTCCGCTTGTCGATCTCCTCCCGCAGCTCCTCCGGGTAGAGGTCCGGAGCGCCGGGCTTGTGCAGGGGCTTGAATTCCACCTCAAAATAATTGGTCAGCCGATGGTAGTCGTTGTTGACGACCTTTCCGGTGGTTTTGTCAATGAGCGCCGGGACCGTGGTCCTTCCGGCGTATTCCTCATCGGCGGCATAATAGGCCTCGCTTAAAAATTGAATTCCCAGCTCCGGGTCGGTATTGTCGGCGTCATAGACGAATTCCCAGCCCAGATTCTTTTCGTGGGGCGCGTGCTCCACCATATTGACGGTGATGGCCTGATCCAGCCCCAGCAGCTCCCGCACAATGGAAGCGCGGTTGGACCAGTGGCAGAGCTTTGCCCAGACCAGATGGTAACGTCCCGCCTCCACGGGGTTCTCGGTCCCTTCGCCGAATCCGGCGGTAAAGCGGTTCGGCTGCCGGTGAAAATATCCGTTTTCATCCACCTCGGAAATGGTTTCGAGGGGGCGGACACGGATTTTCCGCCCGCCCACAAGCTCGTAATCGTAATTTGCCATAAAGCATGATCTCCTTAATCCCGGCCTAGATGCTGTAATCCGGCTGAGACTGTAAATACATTTTTGAAAGAAAATCCCTGGTACGCTGATTTTTGGGCCGGGTGAATACTTCCTCCGGCGTGCCGTCCTCCACAATGACGCCCTTGTCCAGCAGGATCACGCGGCTGGATACCTTCCGCACAAAATCCATCTCATGGGAAACCAGCAGCATGGTATTGCCCGCCTCTGCCGCGGCCCGAATGGTTTCCAGCACCTCGCCTACCAGCTCCGGGTCCAGCGCCGAGGTCGGCTCGTCCAGCAGCAGAAGCTGCGGCTCCATGGCCATGGCTCTGGCGATTGCGACCCGCTGCTGCTGCCCGCCGGACAGATGCTGGGGATAATGGAGCAGCCGGTCGCTCATGCCGACCCGTTCAAGCTGCCGCAGCGCGATTTCCTTTGCCTCCGCCTTCGGGAGCTTTTTGACCGTGACAAGTCCCTCCATGACGTTTTCGAGAACGGTCTTGCGCGAGAACAGATTGAACTGCTGAAACACCATGGCGGTTTTTTTGCGGAGCTGCAGGGTGGCTTTCTTGTCGATGTGCGAACCGTCCACGGTGATGCCGCCGACGCTGACCGTCCCCGCATCCGGTTTTTCGAGAAAATTGATACATCTCAGAAGGGTGGATTTTCCGGTCCCGGAGGGACCGATGATGGCGACCACATCGCCTTTGTGAATCGTCAGGTCCACGCCGTCAAGCACCTGATTGGACTTGAATGCCTTTTTCAGACCTTTGATTTCCGCAACGATCTCAGACACTAGGCTGCACCTCCCACTGCCGACAGATCCTCTGTCGCATCCGGGGATTCCGGGATGCGCTGGCGCTTTTCGATCAGCTTGATCCCGTTCTCCACAAGGATCGTCATGACCCAATAGATAATGGACAGGGATATATACATCTCAAAATAGCGGTAATCACCGCCGGCCAGAATACGTCCCTTGGCGGTCAGGTCCACCACGGCGCACACAAAGGCCAGAGACGTACCCTTCATCAGCCCAAGGAGGGAGTTGCCGAGGGAGGGCAGCGCGACCACGAAGGCCTCCGGAATCATCACCCGGCGAAGCACCTGCCAGTTGGTCATCCCCAGGGAATGGGCCGCCTCCAGCTGTCCGGCGGAGACAGATTGTATCGCGGCGCGGATGATCTCGGAGCTGTATGCCGTTTCGTTCAGGGAAAATGCCAGCAGCACAAACACCATGGAGGGAACATTGTTGATGTTGAAGCTTGTGCCGTTATAGTAGTTGATGTATTTCAGTGCAACCGGAATACCATAGTACGTCAGATATAGCTGCACCAGAATGGGGGTCCCCCGCAGGAAGGATACCAGAAATCCGGTGATCCTTCTCAGCACGGGGACCTGCTTGATCTTGACCATGGCAACGCCAAGGCCGAGGATCAGGCTGATAATCATGGTAAAGACCGTGATCTCCAGGGTGACGGGCAGCGCCGTCAGGATCTTGGGGATCCGGGAGAATACCAATCGGATGTCAAATATGTTCGTCATGCCCGCTGACCGCCTCTCATACGATGCCCCGATTCCGTTCTTTCATCGGGGATAACTGCTCCGGGATCTGCTGCCGCGCAACAGTGTGCCGGATAATCACTGCTCGCTGGGCGCTTTGATGCCGGGCTCAGGCGCAAAATCTGCGGAGAAATACTTGTCGGAGATCGCGTCTGCGGTGCCGTTTGTCAGAATCTCCGCCAGCGCCTCGTTGAAGGCGATCTGCAATTCGCGGCCCGCGTCAGACTTCTCGAAGATGATGTAGCTGTAGGGGGTACCGATGAGGGCCATATCCTCGTCGGAGAGCTCCACGCCCTTGAGATTCAGGCCGTATTCTTCCACATACTGGTTAAACATCTGCTCGTCGATAATCAGGAAGTCGTATTTGCCGCCCTCCACATTCTGGAGCTGTAACAGCAGATCGGAATCCTCATAGATCAGGTTGATGGGCTCCTCGTCCTCGGACAGCGTTGCGTTGTAGTTTTCCTCCGCGATGGTGTAGTTGGAGCCGGTGCCTGCGGGCGTAGATTTTCCCTGCAGGTCAGAGAACTGCGTGATGTCCGTGTTGTCCACAGGAACCGCGACCACATAGTTGTTCTGGAAGGAGGCGTCCGAGTAGATGTACTTTTCCGCGCGCTCGTCCTTATAGCCCCAGTTGTTTGCAGAGAGCTGGGCGCGGCCGGAATCCACCTCGGCCAGCGCGTCGGAAACGACCTCGATTTGCAGATCGTACTGCGGCAGGAGATCAAAAGCGGCCTCTACCAGTTCAATGTCATAGCCCACGATGTTTCCGTCCTCATCCACATAGGTAAAGGGATTCGGCGCGCCGTTGGTGGAGCAGAGCACTTCCGTGACCTCCGTCGTTGCGGCAGCTTCGGAGGCGGCGTCTGCTGCGCCGGATGCCGCGGAAGAAGCCGCGGAAGAAGCCGCGGAGGAGGTCGTATCGGAGCCTGCGCCGCAGCCGGAGAGCGCGGCAGTCAGAAGGGAAGCCGTCAGGATTGCGGCAATCGTTTTGTTTTTCATGGTTTGATTCCATCCTTTCAAGATACGCGATACATCTTTTGTATCCTGGTATTTTTTCGTGTTTCCGGGTTACATTCTGTGTGTGATACACAGCATACATCGAGGCATCCGGCACATTCGTGCCGTTCCTGTTCCGCAGCGCATTCGCTTCGTGTTTCTCATATGCCTCATCCTTTCCGTGGAATACTCGTTCTTACAGAGCCGAACCCCTTTTTATGGAATCGAAGGTGTGCTAAGAACGGTAGGAAAACCGCCGTTTGACGATTTAGCGTATTATACGCCCTAATACCTGGTTTGTATATATGAATTATATTATAAATGGCTAATACAATTCATATTAAACATACTAATATAATATGTTTAATAGCGATCAAAAACGCTCCGGACGTTGGCGGAACCCGGAGCATTTTCGTGCAAAGCTGAGCGCTATGGTTCCCGATCTGTCATCAGGCGGAGGGTCAGTTCTGCCAAAAGGGATAGTTCCCGAAGGGAGGTATATTCCTCGGTGGTGTGGGCATCGTGCATGGCGCTGGCAATTACCAGACCGTGAATCCCGTGCTCCTGGAAGGTGTTGTTGTCGCTGCCGCCGAAGGTGCGCCGGAACCGGACCGGGACGCCGATGGCGCCGCAGGCGCGCCGAAAGCGGTTGGCCGCAGGGGAATCCTCCGGCTCGTGATAGGCAACTGTCCGTATCTCATGCGAAAAGCGCACCGCAGCGCCGCAGGCCGTGGCGCAGCGCTCAAAGGTCGATCGGATATTGGCCAGATGGGAGAGCGCAAGCTCGTGGTCAAAGCCGCGAATTTCGCCCTCAAGCACGCACTGCTCCGGGACGATATTCGTAGCCAGCCCGCCCTGTATGGTCCCGACGTTGATGGTCGTCTGTTCATCCACAGCGCCCAGGGACAACCGGGAGACGGCTTCTGCCGCGATCCGGATCGCGTGAATACCGGACTCCGGCGACATCCCCGCATGGGCGGCCCTTCCCTGAATCGTTACCCGGAAATAGAGAATGGTCGGGGCCATGGGAGCCGCAGTCCCGATGGCTCCGTCCAGATCCAGCACATAGGCTTCCTTCGCCGTCAGCTTCTCATAATTCAACTGCTGACTGCCCCTTGCGTAGGGCTCTTCCGCCACAGGGAACACCAGCTCCAGGGGGCGGTGCGGGATATGCTCTTCCTGGATCACCTCCAGCGCCTCCAGAATGGCGGAAAGGCCGGCCGCATCGTCCGCGCCCAGAACCGTATTCCCCGCACTGGTGATCCGTCCATCCGGATGCACGACCGCCTGCTTTCCCAACGCCGGCGCCACGGTGTCCATGTGAGAGGAAAAGAGCAGCGGCGGCAAATCCACGGTTCCCGGCAGTCCGGCGATCAGATTTCCGGCGTTTCCGCCCAAAACCTGCGCCGCGTGGTCCTCCTCCACAGTCAGGCCCAGAGCCGTCAGCTTGGCGGTCAGAGCATCCGCCATTTCCCGCTCCCCAAAGGAGGGCGCATCAATGGATACCAGCTTCAAAAATGTCCGGAGCAGACGCTCCTGATGGACTCCCATGGAAGATTCCTCCGATCCTACAGTGTTTTATAGGTGTTTACCGTGCCGAAGCGGTTGGGGTCCGGCTTGCTTAGAGAATCCCAATCGGTGGTATAGCCCAGCTTTTCATAAAAGCCGATGGCGGTGTCCCGGCTGTTTATCATCACCTGTTTTACCCCGTTTTCCTTCAGCCAGTCCTCCGCCGCGCGGATGGCGAGGCTTCCGGCGCCGGTTCCCCGGTACTCCTTCAGGGTGCAGACCCGTTCGATTTTTCCTGTCGTCCCGTCCAGATAGTGAAGGCGGCAGGTGCTTGCCGGGATCCCCTTTTCATCCAGCACCAGAATATAGGGCGTGTCCTCGGTGTCCCCGGAATCCAGCTCGTGGGACACGTCGGTTTGAAACTCTCTTGCCCACTCGTCTATCCGGATATAGTAAACACAGGCCCTCTGCCAGTACTCTGTGACACGAATGGCTTTCAGCATAGCGATGCACTTCCTTTTCCGTTGGAGCTTCTGCTGCGATACTCTGACGGCGTGACATGGAACGCCTTTTTGAATTGCCGGGAGAAATACCCGCTGTCCTGGTAGCCCAGCAGCGTGGAAATGTCCTGTACCTTCCGATCGGAGAATTGCAGCAAATACGCCGCACGCAGCAGCTTCAGCTCAAAAATATAGTTGTTATAGACCAGATTCAGGTTTTCGGTGAAAAGCAGGCTCAGGGAGGAGGGGCTGATGAAGAACGCTGCCGCCACATCCTTCTGCCGCAGGGGCTGGTCGATATGCGTCAGGATGTAGCTCAGCACATCGCGCAGCAGCGGATCGCCGGTCTGCGGATAGAGCCGGCGGATCGTTCCCAGCAGGTCGCATAGCTGTTTTCGATAGGTTTCCGGCATCTCAGGCGCGGAATCGGAATACAGCCCATCCATTTGCAGGAATTTTTGCAGCCACGGGAAATAGCTGAACGCATACTCGATATAGGTGTTATACAGGAGCTGTATTTTGGGATGCCGGCCGGAAACCGTCTCCCCGCTGTCCTTCAGCCGCTCCGTCACGGCGTCAAATATCTCCAGGGCCATCTCCAGGGTTCGATTCCCATCCACACGGTCCGGCGCGGCGTCCGGGTCCGGCGATAAATCGTAGCGGTCCGAATCAGACAGAGGCAGTGTGATAAAGTCGGAAACCTGTCCCAGGATCCCAAGCCGGGCCTGCTCAAAGGTGGGGTGATGCCCGGCCAGAACCACGGGGCGCTCCCGTCCGACCATTCTGAGATAGCGCAGCAGCTCCGGTCCGGGGATCATCGGCAGCGCCGTCTCCAATATCACAAGGTCATAGCTCTTCCGGATCAACGCGATCAGCGCGGAAAAACCGTCTGCCTCGGTTTCGATTTCACAGTCTTTGTTTTGCATCATGACCAGCCGACTCAGCGCCGCGGCGTCAGATTCCGTGCTGAGGGCAAGGAGCGCCCGCATATCCTCACCTCTTAAACGTAGTTAGCATATATAT
>CAZBOR010000063.1:0-10567 GCA_964493585.1 uncultured Oscillospiraceae bacterium | reverse complement strand
TTCATTCTGGGGTCGCGGGTCAGGAAACCGGCGGCCTTGAGGGTGGAGCGGAACTCCGGATCGACCTGCAGCAGCGCACGGGAGATGCCGTGGCGGATCGCGCCGGCCTGGCCGGAAACGCCGCCGCCGGACACGGTGCATTCAATGTCCACGGTGCCGAGGGTTTTAGTGGCCACCAGGGGCTGACGGACGATCAGCTTCAGCGTGTCCAGGCCAAAGTAATCGTCGATGTCGCGGCCGTTGATGGTGATGGAACCGGTGCCGCCCTGGTACAGGCGGACGCGGGCAACGGAGGACTTACGTCTGCCGGTGCCGTACTGATACTGTCTTTTGCTCTCGTACATTAGTCGTTACCTCCCTTAAATCGCGGTCCAAGGCTCAGGCTTCTGAGCGGCGTTCTTGTGCTCAGGGCCGGCGTAGATTTTCAGACGGGTCATGGCAGCTCTGCCGATGGAATTTTTGGGGAGCATACCCTTGACCGCCAGCTCCACCGCGAACGTGGGCTTCTCATTCATAAGGGTGGCGTACTTGACTTCCTTCAGGTTGCCGATCCAGCCGGTGTGATGCTGGTATTTCTTCTGCTCCAGCTTCTTGCCCGTGAGGACGGTTTTCGCGGCGTTGACAACGATAACGTAGTCACCGCCATCGACGTTGGGCGTGAAGGTGGGCTTGTGCTTGCCGCGGAGCAGGGTGGCGGCCTGAACAGCCACGCGGCCCAGGGGCTTGCCGGCGGCGTCGATCACATACCACTTACGCTCGACGGTCTCCTTTTTTGCCAAAGTAGTGGACATATCTGTTCCTCCAGTATAAAAAATAAAACTTTTGACATTGTCTGTATGTGTGCTAAAATAGTCTTAACGATTCGCACGCTCCGCTATTCTACCATCCAATTTTTCGGGTGTCAACAGAATTTTTCGGAATTTTTTGTGAAATCCAATGAAAACTTAAAAAATCTCAGGAAATCTCCCGGATGCTCCCGGATGCTCGCGTGCGAATTTATGCGCCAAGGGAAGGCGCGGCTCCGGCGTCCGGGCGCTCCGTTCGCTTTTTGATTTTCCTAAAGCCGGGAGGAATGGATATGCAAAAGCTGGTGGGTCTGCTGCGCCGATGCGTGGAGGATTACCGGATGATCGAGACCGGGGAGACGGTGGCCGTGGGTGTGTCCGGCGGAAAGGACTCCCTGGTGCTGCTGCGGCTGCTGTCGGCGCTGCGGGAGTATTACCCCTTCCGGTTGGAGGCCATCACCATCGACCTGGGCTTTCCCAATATGGATTTTGGCCCCGTGGCGGAATACTGCAAGACGCTGGATGTGCCGTTTACCCTGGTCCCCACCCAGATCAAGACGGTGGTGTTTGACCTCCGGCAGGAGAAGAACCCCTGCTCCATGTGCGCCAAGCTCCGCCGGGGCGCGCTGAACGACGCCATATGCCGGCGGGGCATCCATAAGCTGGCCCTGGGCCATCACCGGGACGACGCGGTGGAGACCTTTCTTTTGAGCCTGATTTACGAGGCCCGCATCAGCTGCTTTCAGCCCGTGACCTATCTGGACCGCAGCGGCGTGACCCAGATTCGGCCCATGCTGTACATCCCGGAGCAGACCATCGCGCATTTTGCCCAGCGGGAGCATCTCCCGGTGGTGGAGAACACCTGCCCTGCGGACAAGACCTCCAAGCGCCATGAGATCAAGGAGCTGATCTACACCCTGACCCGGACATACCCGGACCTGAAAACCAACGTGTTCGGGGCCATGCAGCGGTATCCGCTGCCGGAATGGGGCGTGATCCCACGGGATCCCCCGAAGAAGTCCCAGGAATGACCTCCCGCCCTGGGACACAAATTAAACATTCCCGGCAAAATGCACAGTTTTTGCCATAAAAAATGGCGAAAAAACGGTTGAATGGCCAGGAATCGTGTGGTACAATACCATAAGAAAACCTCTGCCCTGGGGTAAGCATACCCTTTCGCAGAAATTCTAGATAAGGGAGTTAGGAAAACATGGGCAAAATATCTCTGTTTATAGATGGGACCCAGATCCAGGCCGAAGAGGGCCAGAGCGTCCTGGAAGCTGCTCTGGCTGCGGGTATTTATATCCCGCATCTGTGCTCCCATCCCGATCTGCCCGCGACAGGCGGATGTAAGATGTGCGTGGTGGAGATCGACGGCGAGGAAAAGCCGGTGTCCTCCTGCGTTACCGAGGTCCGCGATGGTATGCGCGTCACCACCAAGTCCGACAAGCTTCAGCAGCTCAGAAAGATCGCGCTGGAGCTTATCATGGCCGGACATCCCCACGACTGTACGGGCTGCCGCGCCTATGGCAACTGCGAGCTCCAAGCCATGTGGCAGTACCTGGGCGTGCTCCATGCCCGTATGAAGGACGAGTTCCCGGAGAAGCAGACGCTGAAAATCGGCACCGGGACCCCCATCATCATCCGGGAAAATGACCGCTGCATCCAGTGCGGCCGCTGCGTCCGGGCCTGCAACGATCTGAGAAAGGTCGGCGCCATCGGCTACCAGAAGAAGGGCATGGAGACCTACATATCCACGCCCGGAGACCTGCCGCTGAACCAGACAGACTGCCGGTTCTGCTCCGCCTGCGTGGAGGTGTGTCCCACCGGCGCGCTGGTGGATATGGAGGGCCTGTTCCGCGAGGATCTGCCCAGAGAGCAGTCCTTGGTGCCGTGCCGCGCCGAGTGTCCCGCGCACACCGATATTCCCGCGTATCTCCGTCTGATCGCCGCAGGGAAATATTCCGAGGCCGTGGGCGTGATCCGGGAGAAGCTGCCGTTCCCCCATGCCCTGGGCTATGTCTGCAACAATCGCTGCGAGGACGGGTGCAAGCGGAAAATGCTCAACGACCCGCTTTCCATCCGCAATCTTAAGCGCTTCGCTGTGGAAAACGACGAGACCCAGAGCTGGAAGGAAAAATATATCACCCCCGAAAAGCCCCGCAGCGGCAAGAAGGTTGCCGTGATCGGCGGCGGCGCCACGGGCCTGACCGCAGCCTATTACCTCAACCGCTGCGGCCATGACGTGACCGTGTTTGAGGCCAAGAAAATCGCGGGCGGCCACATGACCTCCGGTATGCCCGAATACCGCATTCCCACCCAGGACGTGCTGGACGAGGTGCAGGTCATTGTGGATTCCGGTGTGAAGCTGGTCTGCAACAGCCCCATCGCCAATGCTGCGGAGCTGAAAAAGGACTACGACGCGGTGCTGGTGGCCATCGGCACCAGCGTGGGCAAAAAGCTCATGTATCTGCCCGGCGCCACCTTTAAGCAGGTGTACAGCGCCCTGGACATCCTCCAGGCCCAGCGCCTGCATCAGGAGATCGATCTGGGCCAGACGGTCAACATCATCGGCGGCGGCAACGTGGCCTTTGACGTGGCGGGTACCCTGATCCGCATGGGCAAGACCGTCAACGTCGTCTGCCTGGAGAAGGACGCCTCCCAGGCCAGCGCGGAGGAGCGCGATCTGGCGCTGGAGGAGGGCGCGAACCTGTTTGACAGCCACTCCAACGAGGCAATCCTCGGCACGGAGGAGCAGGTCACCGGCCTGCAGGTCCACAAGATCAACTCCTTCTATTTCCATCCGGAGACCCGTGCGCTGGTGGAGGACGCCATTCCCGACAGCACCTATACGATCCCCTGTGACGCCATCGTGTTTGCCGCCGGTCAGGTCACCGGTCTGACGGACGAGTTCGGTCTGGAGCTCAACCGCTTCGGCTATCCCATCGACCCCAAGACGGGCAAGAGCGAGTTCACCACCTCTGTGGAGGGCGTGTTCGCCGCCGGCGACGTAATCACCGGTACCAAGTTCGTCATCGACGCCATCGCGTCCGCACGGGAGTGCGCCCAGCTCATGGACAAATACCTGGGCGGCGACGGCAACATTGACGAGATTTTGGTGGACCGCACCCTGAATCCCGAAATCGGCACCATCGAGGGCTTTGCCTCTCTGCCCAGGGAGGAGCTGGGTATCCGCAGCGCCGAGGAACGCAAAAACGATTTTGCGCCGATCTTTACGGGCTTTACCTGTAGCCAGGGCCAGTGCGAGGCCACGCGCTGCCTGCAGTGCGATCTCCGCGTACCCATCCAGAAGGTTGAAAACTTCAACGCCTACAGCAAGAGATAAGGGAGGTTTTATCAGATGATTAACAAGGAAATGCTGGCAGAAAACAAACTCAAATGCCAGGAGCGCGCTGAAAAACTCCCTGCGCTTGCCGCGGCCCAGTCCGTGGCCGAGGGAGCCTGTCCCGTACAGTGGTGTCTGGAGCTGGTGAAGGCCGCCCGGCTGGATGCCTGCGGCAAGAGCGTCATGTGCCGCGACGGCCTGTGGCAGCTTGAGCTGATGATCGAGGCCTGTACCCGCGGCCAGTCCGGGGAGGAGGACCTGGCGGTGCTCAAGGAGACTCTGGACGCCATGGAGCTGGTGGGCTGTTCCAACACCCAGAAGGTGGCGGAGCTTATCAAGGCCAATATGGCGGCCTACGCCTCCGAGTGGGACCTGCACGTGCGCCGCAACCGCTGCACCGCCATGGTCTGCTACTACGATCTTTACATCGACCCTGCCGCCTGTAACGGCTGCGGCCAATGTGCCAAGGCTGCGCCCTTCGGCGCGGTGCTGGGCGGCGAGGGCATGATCCACGTCATCAAGAACGACCGGGAGCTGAAGAACGACACATTCCTCGGCTGCTGTCCCGTGGGCGCCATCAAGAAGTGCGGCGCCGTCAAGCCTCCGCTTCCCCCGGCCCCTGTGCCTGTGGGCTCCTTTGGCGCCTCTGCCGGCGGCGCTGGCGGCGGACGCAGAAGAAGAAGAGGCTGATTAGATACCAGAAGCGCAGCTTCGGAGGCCGGGGAATCATTCTCCGGCCTCTGATTTTGAATGTGGAAATGGCCTTCCCCACGGGGGAAACGGCGGCGGATGAGGAGGATAGCACGGTATGAAAAGGGTGTCGGCACGGCGTTTGTGCTGGAGCTGGAGCGGCAGGTCAAGGCAGCCGGCGCGGCGATGGTGCAGCTTCAGTCGGTCAACGATGAAATGCACAGTCATTTTTACGGAAAGCTGGGGTACCGGGACGCGAAAAATCTGGTGCTAAAATCCAAGCTTTTAGACTGATTTGTGACAGGAAGGATGGCGAATTATGAGTAATACTGGGTTCACGCCTGAGGAAAAACGCCGTTTCTTTATACGGAAGTACATCAAAGAGCATATCTTTGATTTCGTGCTGAGCCTGGTGAAAAATATTTTATTGGTGGGGCTTGTCCTGTATTTTTGCGAGGGCCGGAACTATGCCCTGGGCGCGCTGCTGGCGGCGGCGTACACGGCCGGGAAGGGGCTTTACAGCCTGAGATACTACCGGCGGGACTACCTGAATCCGGAAATTTCTGAGGAAAAATAAAAATTCATGCGGTAAAAGGAGACGGCAACATGGTTATTATCCATGCGTATGTGTATCCCGTGGCGGGGCAGCCCATCCGGGACGGATTTGTACGGTTTGAGGAGAATATTCTGGACCTGGGACCCATGGAGGATTATGTGTCCCGGCCGGGGGAGGAGGTCTGCGACGCGGCGGGCGCGTGGCTGATGCCGGGACTGGTGGACATCCACACCCATTTGGGCCTGTTCGGGGACGGGCTGGGCTTTGAGGCGGAGGACTGCAACGAGATCGGCGACCCCATCACGCCCCAGCTCCGGGCCATCGACGGCATCAATCCCATGGACCCCACGTTCCGGGAGACGCTGGAGGCGGGAATCACCACGGTGGCGGTGGCCCCCGGCTCCGCCAACCCCATCGGCGGCCAGATCGCCGCCATCCACACCTGGGGACGGTGCATCGACCAGATGGTGGTCAAGGCGCCCCTGGCCATCAAGCTGGCTCTGGGAGAAAATCCCAAGAACAGCTACCACGACCGGGACGAAACGCCTGTGACCCGCATGGCCACGGCTGCGATGATCCGTCAGGCGCTGCTGGAGGCCGGCGCCTATGGCCGGAAAAAGCAGGCGGCCCGGGAAAACCCCGACCTGGATATGCCGGATTTCGATATGAAGCACGAGGCGCTGCTGCCTCTGCTGCGCCGGGAGATACAGGCCCATTTCCACGCCCATCGGCTGGACGACATCTTCACCGCCATCCGCATCGCCAGAGAATTTGATCTCGATTATGTGATCGTCCACGGGACCGAGAGCTATCTGGCTCCGGACCTGATGCTGGAGGCTGGGGCCAGGATCGTCACCGGGCCGAATCTGCTGGACCGCTGCAAGCCGGAGCTGAAGCAGATGTCCTTTGCCGGACCGGGTATCTTGGCGGAGGCGGGCGTGCTTTGCTCCATCTGCACGGACCATCCGGAGACGCCGCTGAAATATCTGACCCTGTGCGCGGCCATGGCGGAAAAGTGCGGCATGGACCACGCCGCCGCGCTGGAGGCCATCACGCTGAGTCCCGCCCGCATCGCCGGACTGGACGACCGTATCGGCTCCCTGGAAGCGGGCAAGTGGGCGGACCTGGCGCTGTTTTCCGGGGACCCCTTGCAGATCAGCAGCCGGTGTACCGGGGTATTCATTCGCGGAAGGAGATGCGTGTAAATGCGGGAGATCACCTGTGAGGCCATCAGCGCCCTGGTGGAGCGACTGTGCGTGGAGGCGGCCACCATCCTGCCCGACGATCTGTGCCGGACCATCACCGCGGCAAAGGCCCTGGAGGAAAGCCCGGTGGGAAGGGACATTCTGGAGGATATTGAGCAGAATTTCCGCCTGGCCGGGGAGCGGGGCGTTCCCATCTGCCAAGACACGGGCATGGCGGTGGTGTTTCTGGAGCTGGGCCAGGAGGTCCACATCACCGGAGGCGCTCTGCGGGACGCGGTCAACGAAGGGGTGCGCCGGGGCTATGTGGATGGAAAGCTCCGCTGCTCCGTGGTGGGGGACCCGCTGCGCCGGGTAAACACCGGGGACAACACCCCGGCGGTG
Organism: uncultured Oscillospiraceae bacterium; assembly: GCA_964493585.1. Taxonomy (GTDB): domain Bacteria; phylum Bacillota; class Clostridia; order Oscillospirales; family Oscillospiraceae; genus HGM13006. Next base: position 3,604 of record CAZBOR010000063.1, on the reverse strand, counting down.
CTCCATGTGGAGATCGTGGAGGGGGACGGCTTCACCGTGACCCTGGCCCCCAAGGGCTTCGGCAGCGAGAACATGAGCGCCATGCGGATGTTCACCCCGGCCGCCACCCGGACGGATATTGAGGATTGGATCGCCGGCTGCGTGGACAAAGCCGGGTCCAATCCCTGCCCGCCGGTCATTGTGGGCGTGGGTCTTGGCGGAACCGTCGAGCAGTGCGCTCTGGAGGCAAAAAAGGCGCTGCTCGCTCCCATGGACCGGCCCAACCCGGACGCCTATTACGCGGAGATGGAGCGCAGAACGCTGGAAAAAATCAATGCGCTTGGCATCGGACCCCAGGGCATGGGCGGCAGAATTACGGCCCTGGGGGTCCACATCCGGCCCACGGCCACCCATATTGCGGGCCTGCCCTGCGTGGTGAACATGAGCTGCCATGTGACACGGCACGCGGTAGGGGTGCTGTAAAGCGGGAAAGCCGACGGGATAGCATAGGAGATGGACTCCAATGCTGAGAAATTAACATACAATATAATTGAGAATAAAATAACAATATTTGTATGTTATGCTTGTATAATATATCGTGTGCTACCCACCTTAAAAGTGAAATATAAAAAAGAGGAGGAACTATAGCAGCTAAGATCAGCGGCATCGGAAATCAGTCAAAACAGCCTCTTTTCTAGGAAAAACCTCTTGCATATTTCCAAATGGAGTGTTATAATACCTAATGTTAGTAAGGTGGAATGTAGAGTGGGCCAGCGGCCCACTCTTTCTTGCTGAGACATACTATTTTTCAGATTGGGAGGCGGCATATGAGCAAAAAAATCGCGCAGCGGGTCTGGAGTCTGGCCCAGCCCGTGGTGGAGGGCTTCGGCCTCCGGCTCTGGGACGTGGAATATGTCCGGGAGGGAGCGGACTGGTTCCTGCGGCTGTATATCGACAAGGACGGGCCTGTGGACATCAACGACTGTGAAAAGGTCTCCAGAGCCATGGACCCCATCCTGGACGCCGAGGACCCCATTCCCGACAGCTATACCTTTGAGGTTTGCTCCGCCGGGTGTGAGCGGGTGCTCAAGCGCCCGTCGGATTTTCAGCAGTTTATCGGCAGCAAGATCTTCATCAGGCTGTATCGCCCCAGAGAGGGCAGGAAAGAATATGTGGGGGTCCTGAAGGGCTACGACGCCGGGACCATCACGCTGGAGGATGGTCAGCAGACCATGGAATTTACGCCGGAGGAGACCGCCCTGGTGCGGCTCTACGCCGAGTTTTGATTGGAGGAATCGGAAAAAATGAACGCCGAGATCATGGGAGCTTTGGAACAACTGGAGAGAGAAAAGGGAATCCCAAAGGACTATATGATGGAAAAAATCACACAGGCTCTGTTGGCGGCCTATAAAAAGGACCACACGGGCTATACCGAAAACGTGGTGGTGGACATCGTGGATGGAGAGATGAAGCTCTTTGTCCAGAAGGAGGCCGTGACGGAGGTCATGTTCCCCGGCACCGAAATCTCCATCGACGACGCCAGACGGCTGGACCCGGCGGTACAGGAGGGCGATCTGGTCAACGTGGAGATCGAGGCCAAGCAGTTTGGCCGCATTGCCGCCCAGACCGCCAAGGGCGTCATCATCCAGGGAATTCGGGAGGCGGAGCGCGGCGTGGTCTTTGACCGGTTCAATTCCAAATCCCACGAGATGCTCACCGGAACGGTGCTGAAAATCGAGCCGGACCAGAAGGAAAACGGCTATGACATGGTGATCCGCATCGGCTCGGGGACCGACAAGACCACGGCGCTGCTGAGCGCGGATGAGCAGGTCCGGGGAGAGCAGTATGTTGAGGGCGACCCCATCCGCGTCTATGTGGTGGATGTGCGCCGCAGCTCCCATGGGCCGCAGATCATTGTGTCCCGGACCCATCCCGGTCTGGTCAAGCGGCTCTTTGAGCTGGAGGTGCCGGAGATCGCCGACGGCACCGTGGAGATCAAGTCCATCGCCAGAGAGGCGGGCAGCCGCACCAAGCTGGCGGTGTGGGCCTCCGATCCCGATGTGGACGCGGTCGGCACCTGCGTGGGCCTGCGCGGAGCGCGGGTAGGCGCCGTGGTGGATGAGCTGGGCGGCGAAAAGATGGACATCATCAAATATTCCGAGGACCCGGCGGAGTTCGTGGCGGCGGCTCTGGCCCCCGCCGACGTGCTGGAGGTCCGTACCCAGCCCGGAACGAAAAACTGCCGTGTGGTGGTCCCCGACGACCAGCTCTCCCTGGCCATTGGCAAGGAGGGGCAGAACGCCCGGCTGGCGGCGCGGCTCACCGGATATAAAATTGACATCAAATCCCTGTCCGCCGCACAGGCGCTGGACGAGGAGGAGGCGGCCCAGGAGGCGCTGGAGGGTGAGGAACTCCAGGACGGGGACGAGCTTTTGATCGAAGATGATATGGAGGAGCCTGCCGAAGAGTAAGGACAGATGGAGCGAGGTGTGCTATGAAAAAGATCCCAATGCGACAGTGTGTGGGCTGCCGGGAAATGAAACCGAAAAAAGAGCTGGTCCGGGTGGTGAAGTCGCCGGAGGGCGTCATCTCCATGGACCTCCGGGGCAAGGCGCCGGGGCGCGGCGCGTATGTGTGCCGGGACCGGGAATGTCTCCGAAAGGCCATCAGGTCCAAGGCGCTGGAGCGGGGATTTTCAGCCGCCATCCCGCAGGAGGTCTATGACCGGCTGCTGGAGGAATTGGAGGCGGACCCGGATGCTTGAAAAGGCCCTGAGCCTTCTGGCGATCAGTCAGAAGGGCGGCAATCTGGAGATCGGCGAGGAGCCGGTTGGCGCCGTGGCGCGTGGAGGAACAGCGAGGCTCATCATCCTGGCTGCCGACGCGGCGGACCATACACAGCGCAGGGCAAGGTCCTTCGCTGCCGCGCATCAGACGCCTCTGGTGTCGATCGACGCGGACAAGGCCGCACTGGGGGCCAAGCTGGGCCGGAGTGCGGTGGCGATGGCGGCATTGACGGACATATTCCTGGCAAAAGCGTTTTTGGAGTGCCTGGACCAGCCGGAGCGGTATGCTGCGGCGTACCGGGCTGTCTCGGAAAAGGCCGCAGTTATGGCAAAGCGCAGGAATGAGAAGCGCCGCCATGACCGCAAAAAAGGAAAGAAATAGTATTATGGAGGTGGCTCTATGAGCAGTTTTGTGAAATATAAGATCCGGGAAGTGGCAAAGGATTTTGATATGCCTCCCAAGGCGGTGGTGAGCCTGGTGAGCGAATATTTTGAAGCGCCCAAGTCCAGCGCGCAGGTGCTGACGGACGAGCAGCTCAACGTGATCTTCGACCGGATCACCAGGGACAACCAGGTCGCGTCTCTGGAGGAGGTGTTTGCTGCGGCCAGGGAAAGTGTGCCGGATGAGCCGGACGCTCTGGTGGTGGAGGACGAGCCCGCAGCGGAGGCGAAGCCCAAAGCCGATAAGCCTCAGCAGCCGGCCAAGGCCCAGCAGCGGCCTCAGCAGCAGGCCGGCGGACGCGGCCGTCAGGCGCAGGGCGGCAAGCCCCAGCAGAGCCAGCAGGGCAGAGCGCAGCAGGGCCAGCAGGGCAGGACCCAGCAGGGCCAGCAGGGCAAGGC
>CAZBOR010000062.1:7898-10588 GCA_964493585.1 uncultured Oscillospiraceae bacterium | reverse complement strand
CTTCTGTTTGGAAAGGAATGAGGTCCTATTCGTCGTCGATCACGTCGCCGCCGTACTGGCGGTTCTGAGGCAAAATCACGTCAAACTTGTTGTAGCCGGGCGAGTAGGTGTTCTCCTCGTCCATATGCACATAGGGAACCGGCGGGTCCACCGTGTGCTGTACGGTCTGCCACATACTCCATTCCCGGTGCCTGGTTTCCTTGTCGGTGCGGTGGGGGCCGTGGTCCTCGTTGCCGGGCGCGCTCTGGGGCGGACCGATCCGGCCGCTCTTGCAGCGCTCGTACATGGTTCTGGCCCAGTTCTCCTTGTCCATGGCCCCGGCGATGTCCGGGCAGACCTGCTCATGCGCCCACCACCATTTGCCGCCGGAGTATACGAAGTCGGAGCCGTAGCGCTCCCACAGCCATCCGCCGCTGCGGTGCTGGCCGTCCCGGCCAAAGCGATTCATCATGGTGCCAGGGGTCAGATACCAGCTCCGGGCGGTGAGCCCGTCGTCCGCCACCTCGATGACAGGGGAGGCCAGTACATGGCTGGCGCCCCAATAGGTGGAGCGGCGGTCATGGCCGTCCATCTCATGGCCGAACCAGCCGGGGAAACGGTCTGTGCCGAACATCTCGTCGGCATCCCTGCCGCAGTGGGCCTTGAACATCTCGTCGTAGCCCACCAGACGGCCCCAGCCGTGGCCCCAGGTGGTGTCCGTGGAGCGCAGCCAGAACACGCCATACTCCTCCCGGCCAAAGTTGACCCCGTGCAGATAGGCGTGGCGGCCCTTCAGCTCCTCCACCATCTGTCCGGCGGCCACATTGCGGATGCGTTCTTCTCTTGTGAGATTGGTATTCATATTCTTGCGCTCCTTCCTCAGACGATACGGTCGTAGTATTTCCTGCCGACCTTGCCTCTGGGTCCGTAGCCCTCCTCCTCCTCGTAGGTACGGTAGGGAGCGGGCATATCCCAGTAGATGTATTCCCAGCCAAAGGCGTCGTCATAGACGTCGTAGGGCTTGGTGGGATCGCCGTGATGGCGGGTAAAGGCGGCAGCCTCAGCGGGCGGCAGGATGCGGGGCAGATCGGAGTAGGCTTTTCCGGCCTCGATGGAGAAGTCGTGCTGCCAGATCAGGTGCCAGATCTTCCAGTCCTCGCCCTCCTTAATCAGCTCGATAAAGCACAGGCCGATCTCAAAATAGGATTTGGAGGTGCCGTCGGGCTTGCCCGTGGCGTCCATCCCCACGTCGTAGCAGAGGTAACGGGCGGTCTGCCCGTCGTCTGCAATATAGAGCAGCGGCGTGGTGCAGTCGTGCAGGGTGGTCTTGCCCAGGCCCAGATCGGCCCCGGTGTAGCCCTTTTCCGGGCGGGCCTCCTGGAACGCCTTTAGATCGGCCTTGCACTCGTCCTCATACTGCTCCACGAAGTGGCGGACCACCTCGTCCATGCCCACATAAAACCCGTTGTTGACGCCGAAGGAGGCGTCGCGCCGGTTGTGGGTCTTTTGCACCCAGTATTTGTCCAGGGCCTCCCGGCGCTCGCCGTTGGACCAGGCGTACATGAAGCGGCCCACCATGTCCTGGATGGATTCCTTTTCCCACATACGGACGATGTATTCATCGTCGGTATAGGCCTTGTTGTGCTCTTTATACATGGTACATCCTCCTCTCAGATGCCGTAGCTGAATGTTTCGGCAAAGGTGTCATAGGGCTCCGGCACCTTCGGGGACTTGGTGAAGGGACGGTCCGTGTAGTAATTCTCCATCAGCGTGGCCTTTACGGTCGGCTCCGGCATATGGAACGCTGCCATGTCGGCATAGGGCGCAAGCTCCGGGAATTTCTCCGGCTCCGTGCCGAAGGCCGTGCCGCACTGCACGTCCACATTCCGCAGCCACTGCATATGCCAGATCTTCCACGCGCCGTCCTCCATGACCAGGTCCAGCGCCGCCCAGCCGAAGAGCCAGTAGGCGATGGGGCCGGAGGTGGTGATTTTGTTGTAGGAGCCGCGGATGTTGAAAATGGCCTTGGCCGTCTGAGCGTCTCCGGCGATCTCAATGACATGGGAATCCACGGGGATATAGCTGATGGCGCCCACGCCCTTGAGCTCCTCGTCGGAGAGGGCGTCGAGCTTTTCGGGAAAATCCTTTTGGACGCACTTGGAGGCCAGCACGATCTCATCGTCCAGGGCCTTGTAGTAGCCCGCCACGGCGTCGGGGCCAACATACCAGCCCTCATTGATGCCGAGGCACACATCGTCCCGGCGGCTCCAGTAGCGGTCATAGATAAAGCCCTCCTCACGGACGGAATAGTCCGCGGAAATACGGCCCATGAGGTTGCGAATATCGCGCCGCCATTCCAGACGCTCCAGCATGGCGTCAGGATACAGTTTTTTCATAAATATCTACCTCCATTTGCCCCGGCAGTACCGCAGCGCGGCGCGGCCGGGATATTCCGGTCATCTCCACCGCGGCTTGCGGTAGAAGGTGCTTGTCACGGGCTTGTCCGGGTCGTTGTGTCCCGGCGCGTAGGAATTTTCGTCGTCCAGAGTATGGTATGGCACCGGCCAGGAGATGCTGCCTTGTACGCACTGGGTCACGCCGGTCTTGCAGTCGATGGTGGAGTGCAGGGGACCCTTATCCGTGCAGTGGGGATACCGGCCGTCGTTGCGGGGGTCCTCCTCCGTTCTGCCGCCGTTCGCGCCGCCTGCGGC
>CAZBOR010000062.1:0-7798 GCA_964493585.1 uncultured Oscillospiraceae bacterium | reverse complement strand
GGGGCCGCGCCGCCGGGTCCGCCCTTGCCTGTGGAGACAAAGGAATCGTGCGCCCAGTTCCCCACGTCATAGGAGAAGTTGATGTCCGGGCAGACGTGCTCATGCAGATACCACCACTTTCCGTCCTTGTAGACGAAATCCGAGCCGTAGCGCTCCCAGCACATGGCCCCGTCCCGCTTCATGGATGGCATATTGCAGGCGCAGAGGGTTCCCGGCGTCAGGAAGAAGGACCGGGCGGACATACCGTCCTCCGCCACCTCGATGACGCCGGAGGCCAGGGAGTGCAGACCGCCCAGGCAGGCCGCCAAAAAGTCCTTCCCGATGATGTGGGGATTCTTCTTGACCATGGTGTTGTACAGGCTGAGCATATCCCGGTCGTACTTTTCCACAGAGCCGTAGTACATTTCGTCCCAGCCCACCATGCGGCCGAAGGAGTGCGCCCAGGTCACATCGTCGGTGTAGGCCCAAAGCTCGCTCCACTCCTCATAGGAGTGGGATTTCGCGTGGAGATAGGCGTGACGGGTTTTGATGTTTTCGATCTCCTGGGCGCCCATGGCCCGGTGGATCCTGTCATGTAAGGACTGGCTCATGGCTGGCGCACCTCCTTCACATAGTCGGGGTGTCCTTCGGGGCCGTAGCTCTCCTCCGGACGGAAGCTGTAGTAGGGATCGGGCATGGGGGGATAGTTGTCCGCCCAGCCGTAGTCGGGGTCATAGGTTTTCAGCGGTACATCCGGGTCCTGAAAGTCCCTGGCCACGGGGTTTGTCTCGTCGGGACGGGGAATGGGTACCTCCGCGTAGCTCTCGCCCACGGTGAACACATGGTCCGCGCCCTGGAACAGATGCCAGATCTTCCAGCCGCCGGGCTCCTTGATGAAATCGCAGGCCAGCGGCCCGCAGACCACGATGGTCTCCGCCGTGCCGTCCGGGCGGCCCAGGGTCCGCTCGTACACATCGTAGAACAGCCCGCGGGCCGTTTTGCCGTCATAGGCGACGACCACATGGCCGGTATTCACCGTGTGGACCGCGCCATAGCCGATGCCGAGGTCGGCTTCCCGGATCGCGGGGTCTGCCGCACGGTACTGCTCCAGACGGGCCAGCTCCCGCGCCCGGAACCCTCCCGCGTACTTGTCCCGCAGGGACTGCATTCCCACATAGTAGCCCCAGTTTTCACCGTAGGAGGCGGTGGCCTGGTTCTCCGGCTCCTGGGTCCAGAGGTCGGCCAGCTCGCCCGCATAGTCGCCGCTGCTGAGATAATAGGCCCGGCGGGCCAGGAGGTCCTTCACAGTCTCCAGATCCATCAGACGGACCGCGTTCTGTTCATCGGTATATTCCACTTTGTAGCGCATGGTCAGCCCTCCTTTCTGTAGCCGTAGGTGGCGGAGCCGTCAAAGGTCTCATAGGGCTGCGGCGGCTTCGGCGCGGGGGTCCTGGGCCGGTCCGGGGCGTAGGGCGCGCGCAGCGTGACCTTTACGTTTGGCTCCGGCAGATGAAAGTCCGCCATGGCCTCAAAGCCCGCCACAGGCGGATAGGGCCTGTCCGCCTCGTAATATGGGAGGCCCGCCTGCACATGGACATCGTTCAGGATCAGCAGGTGCCAGATTTTCCAGGCGTCGCCCTCCCGGACAAAATCGGCGGCGACCCAGCCCCACTCGTAAAAGGCGACGGGGCCTCCGGTGGTCAGGTCTGAATAGCTGTTCCGGCAGGTCCAGATGCCCCTGGCGGTCTGCTCGTCCCCGGCGATCTCCACCACGGGCGTGTCCAGGGGCTTGTAGTTCAGCAGCCCGCAGCCGTAGGCTTCCTCCGGGGTCTTGTCCAAAAACCGCTCCGGGTATTTGGCCATGATGAGCCGTGTGGTCAGCAGATTCTTCTGGTGAAGCGCCTCGTAATAGCCCTCCACCGCCTCCCGGCCCAGATAAAATCCGGAATTGACGCCCAGGGAGATGTCCTCCCGGTGGGCAAACAGGTCCGCCACCAGGTCCTTCTCCTTTTTCAGCAGATAATGTCCGGAGAAGATGCCCATCAGATTCTGCACCGCACGGCGGTGCTCCCATGTGGTAACGAGCTTCTCCGCATCTACATGGTCCATACGATCCGTCCTTTCCTGTGTGCAGGCAGAAAAAAGCCGGCACGACATGATACATTTATATTCATTTTATACGCTGCGTCCCGCCTTTTCCAGCGGTTTCCCGTATTTGAAAAGAAAATGCGGGAATTGAAAAGCCGGAGAGGACAGGGAAGGGGACGCCGCGCCGGCGGCGTCCCCATTAAAGCCCTTGCAGCAGCAGATATAGCCGCGCCGTGGCCTCGGCGTCGCACCAGGCCCGATGGGCGTCCCGGAGCGGAATGGAGAAATGCTCCGTCAGATAGCTCAGCTTGTAGCTGGGCAGACCGGGACAGCGGAGCCGCGCCTGCTGCAGAGTGTCCGCCACGGGATTCTCCAGGGAGCGGCCCATGGCCAGCAGGTCACGCTCCAGAAATTTGCAGTCAAATCTGGCGTTGTGGGCCACCAGGGGCAGATTTCCCAGAAAGCCCAGGAACAGCGGCAGGATCTCCTGGATGCGGGGATGGTCCTCCACCATGTCGTTGCTGATGCCCGTCAGGGCCACCACCCTGGGCGGGATGGGCCGTCCGGGATTTACCAGGGTGGAAAACCGCTGGACGATCTCGCCGTCCCGGACCTTGACCGCGCCGATCTCCGTGACGCGGTCCCTGGCGCCGGACAATCCCGTGGTCTCAAAGTCCAGGCATACAAAGGAACGAAAGCCGCCCTCGTTTACATAATTCATATGACACGCTCCTTACAGGATCCGCCACGGATTGTCCTGGCCGCCCAGCTCCAGGACGCAGCTCTCGATGGAGTGGCAGACCATGTCACCGATGGCCTCCTCCGTATAAAAGGCCATGTGCGGGGTGAAGATCACGTTGGGCATATCCTTCAGGATGCTCATGGCCCGATGGCCGATCTGGTCCGATTTCCTGTCAAAATGGAACAATCCGCCCTCGTCCTCCAGAACGTCCAGGGCCGCAGCGCCGATTTTTCCGCACTCCAGGCCCTCGATCAGCGCCTCGGTCTGAATCAGGCCGCCGCGGGCGGTGTTCACCAGGATCACGCCGTCCTTCATCTGGGAGATGGCCCCATGGTCGATCATGTGAAAGCTGTCCTGCCGGAGCGGTATGTGGAGACTCAGAATGTCGCACTGGCGGTACAGCTCCTCCAGAGGGACGTATTCCACGTCCAGGGACGGGTCCGGAGTCCTGCTGTAGGCCAGACGGCGGCAGGAGAAGCCCTGCAGGTCCCGCAGGACGGTTTTCCCAATCCGTCCCGCGCCCAGGACGCCCACGGTGCAGTCCCGCAGCTCCCTGCCGATGGTCCCTGGCAGGGAGAAGTCGTGAATATCCGACCGCTGCATGATGCGCTTCATGCGCCGCAGGGCCATGAGCATCAGCATCACGGTGTAATCCGCCACGCAGTCGGGGCTGTAGGTGGCGTTGGATACGCGCATTCCCACCATGCGGGCCGTTTCCAGGTCGATGTGATCGTAGCCCACGGTCCGGGTGGAGATCATCCGCACGCCCAGAGATCGGAACCGGACGATCAGCTCCTTCGGCATGGGCGTGGAGACAATGGAGATACAGTCATAGCCCTCGGCCAGCGCGGCGTTGGCCATGGAGGGCGGCTCCTGACAAAGTCCCAGAGTCACATTCAGCTTTTCCGCATAGCGGCGGAAGGCCCCGGCCTCGTCATAGGGGCGGTAGCCATAGACAAACAGTTTCATTTGGCGGCTCCTTGTTGAAAAATCCCCTCTATTATAGCACAGATTTCGACAAAATGCCGCTGTTTTTGATGCTGTAGAAAAATTTTATGGATGGCTTTACACAGGATAACGGCGCCGCGCCGCAGTCAGGCCGAAAAAACAGCCGGGAAAGCGCTTGGCTTTCCCGGCAATCTGCCTGAAATTCAGCGGTAAAGGGTCTCGTGGCGCTTGGGGCCGGTGGACACCATGGTGATGGGAACACCCAGCTCCTTTTCGATGAAGCGCACATAGTCCTGGGCGGCTTTTGGCAGCGCCTCCCAACTGGTGATGCCGCGCACGTCGGACTTCCATCCGGGCAGCACCTGATATACGGGCTTGGCCTTTTTCAGCTCCGGGGTCACGGGGAAGTCCCGCGTCACCACGCCGTCGATCTCATAGCCCACGCAGACCTTGATCTCGTCCAGATAGCCCATCACGTCCAGACAGGTGAGGACCACGTCTGTCGCGCCCTGGACCTGGACGCCGTAGCGGGTGGCCACCGCGTCAAACCAGCCCACCCGGCGGGGCCGACCGGTTTTCGCGCCGTACTCGCCCGCATCGCCGCCCCTGCGGCGCAGCTCCTCGGCCTCGTCCCCAAACAGCTCGCTGACGAACTCGCCCGCGCCCACGGCGCTGGAATACGCCTTCGTCACCACATAGATCTGGGTCAAATCTCCGGGCGCGATGCCCGCGCCCACACAGCCGAAGCCCGCCAGAGTGTGGGAGGAGGTGGTCATGGGATAGATGCCGAAGTCCGGGTCCTTTAGGGAGCCGAGCTGCCCCTCCAGAAGTACGGTCTTGCCCGCGTCCAGCATCCCACGCAGATATTGCCGGACGTTGCCCACATAGGGCCGCACCAGCTCCCGCCACTCCATGAGCTGAGCAAACAGCGCGTCAGGGTCCAGGGGGTCCTTGTGGTACAGGTGGACAAACAGGGCGTTTTTCAGCGTGCAGATATTCTGAAGGTGGTCCTTGAGGTGCTCCTCGTCAAACAGCTCGTTGATCTGGATGCCGTTTTTGGCGTATTTATCGGAATAGAAGGGCGCGATGCCGGATTTGGTGGAGCCAAAGGCGTTGCCCGCCAGCCGCTCCTCCTCATAGGTGTCCTGCAAAACGTGATAGGGCATCAGGAGCTGCACCCGGTCTGAGATCATGATCTGCGGCGCGGGTACGCCCGCGTCGATGATGGTCCCGATCTCCGACATCAGCTCCGGAATGTCCAGAGCCACGCCGTTGCCGATGACGTTCATGGTGCCGGGGTTACAGGCGCCGGAGGGGATCAGGTGCAGCGCGAATTTCCCGTAGTCGTTGATGATCGTATGGCCCGCATTGGCGCCGCCCTGAAACCGGACCACCACGTCCGAGGTTTCGGCGAGCAGGTCCGTGACCTTACCCTTGCCCTCATCGCCCCAGTTGGCGCCGACGATTGCTTTTACCATGGTGAATACCTCCGCGGCTGGGATTCGCAACCCTTGGGTGGACCCTTGGGATTTGCCTTTTCCATGTCCGCTGATCGTATTATACCGCATGGTCCGGGGTTTTGCAAGAAAGGATTGCAAAATATCGTCGTATGCCCGTTTCCCGTCGGAAGGTGGAATGTGGAATTTCGCCCTTTACTTTCACAGCATCGTTTGCTAAAATGGACATACTACGAAAAATAGGGGGGACTGCGTATGAACAGCCACGGAAAGGGCAGCGACCGAAACGCGGCGCTGTACCGGGCGCTGCTGACGCTGAAAACGCCGGAGGAGTGCTACGCCTTCTTCGAGGACCTGTGTACGGTATCCGAGCAGATGGCCATCGAGCAGCGGTTTGAGGTGGCGATGCTGCTGGACCAGGGGTGTATTTACAGCGACGTTCTGAATAAGACCGGCGTGTCCAGCGCCACGGTGAGCCGGGTGAAGCGCTGTCTCAACTATGGCGCGGGCGGCTACCGCACGGTCCTGGACCGGGTGAAGGAGGAGCAGGAGTGAGCAGCTACGGCCCTCTGGCGGACTATTATGATTCTCTGACGGAGGATGTGGACTACCGCGGGCTGCATACCTACCTCATGGAGCTTTTCCGGCGGGGCGGCGTGCGGCTCCGGCGGCTGTTGGATATGGCCTGCGGCACCGGGAGCCTCAGTATGCTCTTTGCACAGCAGGGTGTCAAGGTCCTCGGCATGGACCTGAGCCGGGATATGCTGCGCCGGGCCGAGGACAAGGCCGCCGGATGCGGGGAAAACCGGCCCCGCTTTCTCCGGGGAAACATGGCGGATTTTTCCCTCAGCGAAGGGGTGGATGGGCTGGTCTGTATGCTCGACAGCTTCAATTATCTGTCAGACCCGTTCGAGGGCGCGGCGGCTCTCCGGTGCTTTTATGACGCGCTGAACCCCGGCGGTATGCTGATCTATGACGTGCGGCCCAGGCGGCAGCTCATGGCCTTCGACGGCCAGGTATTTATGGACGAGACGGACCGGGTGTGCTGCATCTGGCGAACGGAGTTTGATATGGAGGAGAACCTCTGCTTCTACGGCATGGACCTTTTCATCCGGGAGGGCGATCTGTGGCGGCGGGAGCAGGAGGAGCATTATGAATACGCCTACCGCCTGCGCTGGCTGCGGCGGCAGATGGAGCGCATCGGCTTTACGGAAATACGGTTTTACGGAGACCGGACCCTGACTCCGCCGGAGCCGACGGACGAGCGGGTGTTTATTACCGCAAGAAAGGAAGGAGCGCCATGGGCGATATGCTGACACGGGCCATGACCCGCGACGGCTTTGTGAAGATCACGGCGGTGGATACCACCGCTCTGACCCGACGGGCCAGGGAGATCCACCGGACCACGGCGGTGGCAACGGCGGCCCTGGGCCGTGTTCTGGCGGCCGCGAGCATGATCGGGAATATGCAGAAAATGGAGGGCAGCAGCGTGACCCTCATCATCAAGGGCGGCGGCCCGCTGGGGACCCTGCTGGCCACTGCCGACCCGGAGGGCAACGTCCGCGGCTATGTGGAAAATCCCCAGGTGGCCCTGGTGGAGAAATACCGGGGAAAGCTGGATGTGGGGGCCGCCGTGGGCGGCGATGGTACCCTGACGCTGATTCGGGATTTGAATATGAAGGAACCGTATGTGGGTACGGTCCGGCTCCTGGGCGGCGAGATCGCCGAGGACGTGGCGGCCTACTTTGCGGAGAGCGAGCAGGTGCCAACGGTCTGCGCCCTGGGGGTCCTTCTGAACCGGGACCAGACGGTGGATGTGGCGGGAGGCTATCTGCTCCAGCTGATGCCCGGCGCGCCGGATGCGCTGATCGACACGCTGGAAGAAGGCGTCCGGCAGGCGGGGACCGTAACGTCCATGATGAAGGAGGGCCTTGGTCAGGAGGAGATCATCCGCCGGGTGCTTCGCGGCATGGAGGTGGAGCTGCTGGAGACAACGCCCATCGAATACCGGTGCTATTGCAGCCGCCGCCGGGTGGAGGCCACCCTCATCAGCCTGGGCGAGCAGGAGCTGAGAAGCATCATCCAGGACGGCGAGGACATCACCGTGGACTGCCAGTTCTGCGACGAGAAGTACACCTTTACCCCGGCGGAGCTGGAGGCGCTGCTGGACGAGGCTCTGCGCTGAAAACGGTGCGGCTCCCTTTCGCGGGAAACCGCGCGGGCAGAAAAGAAAAATGGAAAAAAGCAAAAATTGTGCTTGACAAACCATAGCATCCTGAGTATAATATCATCGTCGCTTGTGAGACAGGGCGCCGAAGGCTCCCCGCAAAGCACATTTGGGAGCATAGCTCAGCTGGGAGAGCACTTGCCTTACAAGCAAGGGGTCACAGGTTCGAGCCCTGTTGTTCCCACCATAATATGGCCCGGTAGTTCAGTTGGTTAGAACGCTAGCCTGTCACGCTAGAGGTCGTCGGTTCGAGCCCGATCCGGGTCGCCAGCATTTAGGCTGAGCGATGGCTCAGCTTAAAATATGCCTCTGTAGCTCAGTCGGTAGAGCAGGGGACTGAAAATCCCCGTGTCGTTG